>NZ_JAYSJZ010000021.1:0-12545 GCF_043726815.1 Lacisediminihabitans sp. | reverse complement strand
TAAATCACCCCCAACTCTACGGTCTGGAGACTCACCGCGAATGTGCGGCATTGTCGGCATCGTTTCTTCGGAACCCGCCAACCAACAGGTCTACGACAGCCTCCTGCTACTACAGCACCGCGGTCAGGACTCCACGGGCATCGCCACCGCGGAGGGACGCACCTTCCACATGGTGAAGGCCAAGGGCCAGGTGCGCGAGGCGTTCCGCACCCGTGACATGCGCGCCCTCCCCGGCAACATGGGCCTCGGTCACTGCCGGTACGCCACCAAGGGCAGCGCTGCCAACGAGGAGGAGGCCCAGCCGTTCTACGTGAACGCGCCATACGGCATCGTGCTCGTGCACAACGGCAACCTCACCAACACGCGCGAGCTCACCCAGGAGCTCTTCCACATCGACCGCCGGCACCTCAACACGAGCTCGGACACCGAACTGCTGGTGAACGTGCTCGCCCATGAGCTGCAGGAGCAGGTGACCGGTCTCGATCTCGATCCCGATCAGATCTTCGCCGCCGTCGAACGGGTGCACGAGCGGGTCGAGGGCTCGTACGCCACCATCGCGATGATCCCCGGCTACGGACTGCTCGCGTTCCGCGATCCGTTCGGCATCCGCCCCCTCGTTCTCGGCAAGCGCCCCCGCGGCTTCGTCGGGGAGGACTGGATCGTGGCATCCGAGTCCCTCGTGCTCGAGAGCGGCGGCTATGAGTTCGTGCGGGATGTCGCCCCCGGCGAGGCGATCTTCATCGCACTCAACGGCGAGATGATCTCCCGGCAGTGCGCGAAGAACCCGCGGCTCGTGCCGTGCTCGTTCGAGTACGTGTATCTCGCCCGTCCAGACTCGATCATGAACGGCATCTCGGTCTACGAGGCGCGACTGCGACTCGGCAACCGGCTCGCCGACACGATCGCCAAATACACGCCGATGGGCGACATCGACGTCGTCATGCCGATCCCGGACTCGGCCCGCCCGGCCGCCATGCAGGTGGCGCAGAAGCTCGGGGTGGAATACCGCGAGGGCTTCTACAAGAACCGCTATGTGGGGCGCACCTTCATCATGCCCGGCCAGGCCGAGCGCAAGAAGTCGGTGAAGCAGAAGCTCAACGCGATGGGATCCGAGTTCCGCGGCAAGAACATCCTCATCGTGGACGACTCGATCGTGCGCGGCACCACCTCCAAGGAGATCGTGCAGATGGCCCGCGAGGCCGGGGCGAACAAGGTCACGTTCACCTCCGCTGCGCCTCCCGTCCGCTTCCCGCACGTGTACGGAATCAACATGCCGTCGCGGCAGGAGCTCGTGGCGCACGGCCGCAAGATCCCGGAGATCGCCACCGAGCTCGGCGCCGACTACCTCATCTACCAGGAGGTCGCCGACATGCAGGCGGCGATCATCGAGGGGTCGAACGTGACCTCGCTCGAGATGAGCTG
Organism: Lacisediminihabitans sp.; assembly: GCF_043726815.1. NCBI lineage: Bacteria > Bacillati > Actinomycetota > Actinomycetes > Micrococcales > Microbacteriaceae > Lacisediminihabitans > Lacisediminihabitans sp. The sequence continues at coordinate 11,123 of NZ_JAYSJZ010000021.1, read as the reverse complement.
CTTCACGGGCGACTACGTCACCGGCACCGTGACGCCCGAGTACCTCGACTGGGTGGAGCGCACGCAGCTCAGCTGACCTCGCTCGCGTCCGGTCCCGGCGGGCCAGGCGTCGGCGATGCAGCCGAGGCGCGTCGATCGTGCCGCGCCTCCTGCGTTTTCAGTGCCCGCAGTCAGCGGGCGCGGTGAGGTGCCCAGATTTGCCGCTGTCCGGCCACCGATGACGACAATTGTGGGCATCTCGGCGCTGCCGAGTCAGTGCGGGCGAGCGAGCAGGCAGCGGGGCCGAACCCGGGCTCACCGAAAACGCAGGAGATTCGCGGTCATCCGTCCGGTTTAGCGGCGCTGACGTGTCGATCGTGCCGAATCTCCTGCGTTTTCGGTGGCCGCGATCTGTGGGCGCGGTCAGGATGCGGCGTCGGGGGCGGCGGGGTCGGCGGCGGGGTCATCGACGGCGGGCTCAGCGACGGCGGTGTCGTCGGCTGAGGGGACGGGGTCGACCGTCGTGTGTTCGACGACGACGCTCTTCGCCCGGCGGCTGGAAGCCCGGTCGAGCACGATCGCGACGAGGGCCCCGACCAGCACTCCGGCCGATACGCCGTAGATCGCGAAGTAGCCGAAGAGCGCGCCGAACCCCACTGCGGGGTCCACCGGGAAGAGCGCGGTCAGCACGAAGGTGACGACCGCCCCGAGTCCACCGCCCAGGATCAGGAAGATCGGGTAGCGGGGGGCGCGCCGGATGCGCACCTCGGCGTCGGCGACGGTGCCGATCGCCGGCGTTCCTTCGCCCGGATGCTGGGCTGCCCCGTCTGGAGGCGTCTCTACTGGCATGGTTCTATTCTCCCGTGCCCGCGGCATCCCAGATCACCGGCAGGAGGCTCGTCAGGTCGGCGCGGGAACCGGATGCCGAAATGCGCCCGTGCTCGATGGCGTGCTGCCAGGTGTCCCCACCGGTGGCGATCGCGAGCCAGGTGAGCGCATCGGTCTCGACGACGTTCGGCGGGGTGCCCCGGGTGTGACCCGGCCCCTCGATGCACTGCACGGCGCCGAACGGCGGCACGCGCACCTCCACCGAATTGCCGGGGGCGGCGTCCGCGAGCACCTGTAGGAGGTAGCGCACCGCGGTGGCCTCCGTGTCGCGGTCGGCGACCGTCGCGAGCGCGCGGCGCACGGCCTCGCCGCCCACGGCATCCGAAATCCTGGGTTTCGCCATGCATCAACGGTAGCGCGCCGTGCGGCGGGGGATGCCGCGGCACAAGACGGCCGCCCGACCGCCAGTTGGGTACGCTTACCGGGTGAGAATCCTCGTCCTCGGCTCAGGCGCGCGCGAACACGCCATCATCACGGCGCTGCTCAGCGAAGACGCCGCCCACGAGATCACGGCGGCGCCCGGCAACGCGGGCATCGCGGCCGAGGTCGGCGTGATCGCCCTCGACCCCACGAACCCGGCGGTGGTGACCGAGTTCGCGATCGAGAACGAGATCGACCTCGTCGTGATCGGGCCGGAGGCGCCGCTCGTCGCCGGCGTAGCCGATCGGCTCCGCCAGCGCGGCATCGCCGTGTTCGGGCCGGGCAAGGCGGCCGCGCAGCTCGAGGGAAGCAAGACCTTCGCGAAGCGCATCATGGAGGAGGCCGGAGTGCCGACCGGCCGCGCGGCGCGGGTCGGCTCGCTCGACGAAGCGGTCGCCGCCATCGACGAGTACGGCGCGCCGCACGTGGTGAAGGCCGATGGGCTCGCCGCGGGCAAGGGGGTGCTCGTGACAGCGGACCGGGAGGCGGCGATCGCCCACGCCGCGTACTGGCTCGGCCACGGCAGCGTGCTGATCGAGGAGTTCCTCGACGGCCAGGAGGTGTCGCTCTTCCTGCTGAGCGACGGCCACAACGTGCTGCCGCTCTCCCCCGCCCAGGACTACAAGCGCCTCTCCGACAACGACGAGGGCCCGAACACCGGCGGCATGGGCGCTTACTCCCCGCTTCCCTGGCTCGCCGACGGCTTCGTCGACGAGGTCATCGACACGATCGCCCTGCCCACCATCCGCCGGCTCGCCGTCGAGCAGACGCCGTTCATCGGCCTGCTCTACTGCGGGCTCATCGTCACCGAGAACGGCATCCGGGTAATCGAATTCAACGCCCGGTTCGGCGACCCGGAGACCCAGGTGGTGCTGCCGCGACTCGTCACCCCCCTGAGCGGCCTGCTCTTCGCCGCCTCCACGGGTGGGCTCGGGTCGCTTCCGCGCCCCGAGTTCTCCGATGACGTGGCCGTGACCGTGGTGCTCGCGAGCGAGGGCTACCCGGAGACCCCGATCACCGGCCGGCCGATCCGCGGCCTCGACACCGCTCTCGCCATCGACGGCGTGACGATCGCCCACGCGGCGACCGCCGACCTGGACGGCGTGCTCGTCTCGACCGGCGGCCGCGTGCTGAGCGTCGTCGCCACCGGCTCCGACTTCGCGGATGCCCGCTCCCGCGTCTACCGCGCGCTCGAGGCGATCGAGCTCGAGGGCGGCCAGTACCGCACGGACATCGCCGCCCGGGTCGCCCAGTGAGCATGACGGGCCGGGACCTCGCCGCCGACGGCTGGACCCACGCGTACTCCGGCAAGGTGCGGGACCTGTACATCGAGTCCGGCGTGCCCGACCTCGCGAGCGCCCGACGCGTGCTCATGGTGGCGAGCGACCGGGTGAGCGCCTTCGACCACGTGCTCGAGCCGGGCATCCCCGGCAAAGGCGAGCTTCTCACCACCCTCAGCCTCTGGTGGTTCGACCAGCTCACCGGCGTGCCCAACCACCTCATCGCCGACCATGAGCTGCACGGCGACACCGTGACGGACCTGATCCCGGAGGCCGTGGCCGGGCGGGCGATGCTCGCTCGCACCCTCGACATGTTCCCGGTCGAGTGCGTGGTGCGCGGCTACCTCGTGGGATCGGGCTGGCTCGAATACCAGCAATCGCAGAGTGTCTGCGGCATCGCCCTGCCGGCCGGGCTGGGCAACGGCGACCGCCTGCCCGAGCCGATCTACACCCCCGCGTGGAAGGCCCCGATGGGCGAACACGACGAGAACATCTCCTTCGAACGCACCGTCGAGTTGGTGGGCGAGGACGTCGCCGCCTCCCTGCGCGACCTCAGCCTCGAGATCTTCGCCAGGGCATCCGCGATCGCCGAGGCGCGCGGAGTGATCCTCGCCGACACCAAGTTCGAGTTCGGCCGCAACCGCGACAACGGGGTGATCACTCTCGCCGACGAGGTGCTCACGAGCGACAGCTCCCGCTACTGGGATGCTGAGCTCTACGCCGCCGGCGGCGCGGACCGGCTCGCGAGCTTCGACAAGCAGATCGTGCGCAACTGGCTCAGCGCCCACTGGGACATGACGGGCACTCCCCCCGCGCTGCCCGCCGACATCGTGCAGCAGACCGCCGCCCGCTACCGGGAGCTGATCGAGAGGCTCACCGGGCGATGATCCTGCGCGCGGTTGACTGGGACGACCCCGATGCGGTGACCCTCAGGGACGCCCAGCGGTGCGAGGTCTCCGCCCGCTACGGGTCTCCGGACTCTGAACCCGGTCCAGCACCGACCGCGGACGACATGGCCGTCTTCCTCGTGGCATACGACCCGGCCGGCGAGCCTGTCGGCTGCGGCGGCCTGCGCCCGCTCGGCCCCACCGAGGGGGAGATCAAGCGGATGTTCGTGAGCGTGCCGCAGCGCGGAACCGGAGTCGCCACCGCCCTGCTGGCAGCCCTCGAGGAGGAGGCGCGTGGCCGCGGCTGGCTGCGACTCCTTCTGGAGACCGGGGACCGGCAGCCGGAGGCGGTGCGTTTCTACGAACGGGAGGGCTATTCGCGGATCCCCAACTTCGGGCACTACGCCGACTCGCCGATCTCGCTGTGCTTCGCGAAGGCCCTTGTGGTGGGCGATCCGGCGGCGGACGTCGCCTGCGAGGGCTGCGAGTGAGTCGCCCGCTCCGGGACGCGCGGCACCCGCACGAATAGCCGTCACCAAACCGGCCAGGGGTGCTTACATTCAGTCATGACTACGCACACGCCCTCCCGTCCGCACATCATCCCGCGCCGCCTGCTCGCCGACGGCCAGGGCCACCATCCGTCCGTCATGGCGGAAGCGACACGCCGCGCAGCGAGCGTTCAGCTGCGCATCGCCGACGGGATCACGGCCTTCGCCGGCTCGATGCGCTTCGTCTATGTGCACGCCGTGCTCTTCACCCTGTGGATGCTGTTCTTCGAGAAGAGCCCGTGGCCCACCCTGACCCTGGTCGTGTCGCTCGAGGCGATCTTCCTCTCCACCTTCGTGATGATCGGCCAGAACCGTCAGGCCGCGTTCCAGCAGGTGAAGGCCGACCACGACTTCGTGTCGACGGAGCAGGAGCTGGCCGACAACACGGCGCTGACCAAGCAGATCGCCGACCTCACCCAGCGGATCGAGCACCTCACGAGCGAGATCCACACCGAGGTCGTCGGCAAGGGCGCCGCGTCCACGACCTGAGCCGAGCGCCTCAGTCGTCCAGCCGGATGCTGAGCACCACGGTGGTGCGCTCGGCCCGTTCCCGGCGGCGGGCCGACCCCATGAACAGTCGATACAGGATGCCGTACTTGGCAGCCAGGCCGGTGCTCAGCCGCCGCCTCGCCTCGGGGTCGGTGAGTATCTCCGCGGTGCCGGTCACGATCGGGGCGCCCGGCTTGGGGGTGCCCCGCATCGAGCAGGCCTGGAGGCTCACGGCCGGGGTGTGGCGCAGTCGCTTGACCTTGCCGGCGGTCGCGTCGGTCGTGACGAGCAACCGGTCTCCGTCACGTACCACCCAGACCGGCGTGCTCACCGGCACTCCCGTCGAGGCGCCGCCCACCGGGCGGCGGAAGGTGGTGAGGGAGACGTAGTTCGCGTCCGCGACGTCGGGATCGATGCTGGGCATCCGGCAATGTTACGGAAGCGTGCCGGGAATCTCCACGCCGAAAATCTGGACATCACCACTATCGGATAGCTACACTATCCAATATGCGAATGGCCGAACTCTCCACCACGAGCGGGATCCCCACCGCCACCATCAAGTTCTACCTGCGTGAGGGACTCCTTCCTGCCGGGGTGCGCACGGGGCCGACCCAGGCCCAGTACGACGAGAGCCACCTGCAGCGCCTGCGCCTCATCCGGGCCCTCCTCGATGTCGGCGAGCTCTCCGTCACCGCCGCTCGCGGCGTGATCGCGTCGATCGACTCGGACGACCCGCTGCTGCACACCTTCGATCTGGCCCAGCAGTCCGTGTCCCAGGTGCTCGACCCGGCGGAGGTAGGTGACGACGCCCTCGACCAGATCGACGCGGTGCTCGACGGATGGCGGGTGAGCCCCGGGAACCCGGGCCGCATCGCCGCCGCGCGGGTGCTCAAGGTCTTCGGCGAGCTCGGCGAGCCCGCCATGCGGGGCTGGCATGCGAGGTACGCCGAGGCCGCCCTCCTCGTGGCCGCGGCCGACCTCGATGAGATCGACGCGAGGGACGACCGCGAGGCGAAGGCCCAGATGGTGGTGGTCGGCACCGTGCTCGGCGACGCGCTCTTCTCCGGCCTCCGGCGCGCTGCTCAGGAACACATCTCGAGCGAGCGCTACCCGGCGCCCTCCCCCACAACAGCCGGTCACTCGAAGGAGTGAAATGTCCACCTCAACCGCACCCGTCCCCTCCCTCGCCTCCCGCGTCGCCTGGCACCGTCCGCTGCTCTGGCTCGCCGGCGCGATGGCCGTGCTCACCGTCGTCTCGCTCATCGGCCTGGCCGTCGACCCCCGGGTCGTGACCGGGGCATCGCTCTGGGCGAAGCCGCTCAAGTTCTCGCTCTCGGTGCTCATCTACTCCCTCACCCTGTCCTGGCTGCTCGGGATGCTGCGCCGCTGGCGGCGCAGCGCCTGGGCGATCGGCACGGTCGTGAGCGTCTTCCTCGCCGTGGAGATGGTGATCATCGTGGGCGTGGCCTCCACCGGCGGGACGAGCCACTTCAACGTCTCGACCCCGTTTCACGCCGCCCTCTGGAGCGTGATGGCGGTATCGATCGTGATCGTCTGGGCGGCCGGCATCCCGGTGGCCGTGCTGCTGTTCCGCGCGGACCTCGGCGATCGCGCCCGGTCGGCGGCCATCCGCGCCGGGCTCATCATCGCGCTCGTCGGCATGGGCCTCGCGTTTCTCATGACCGGTCCGCAGGGCGACCAGATCACGAACTACCGCGGCATCATCGGCGCTCACACGATCGGGGTGCCGGATGGCGGCCCCGGCCTGCCGCTGCTCGGCTGGAGCACCGTGGCCGGCGATCTGCGCATCCCGCACTTCGTGGGCATGCACGCCCTCCAACTGCTGCCGCTGCTCGCCCTCCTGCTCGAGCTCGCGGCGCGCCGGATCCCCGCTCTCCGGCCGGCCGGAGCGAGGCTCGGTCTGGTCTGGGTCGGCGTCGCCCTCTACGTGGGCGTGCTCGCGCTGCTCACCGGGCAGGCGCTCTCCGGGCAGTCGATCGTGCGGCCGGATGCGGTGGTCGCGTCGATCGGCGGGGCCCTCGCCGTCGCCGCGGCGGTCGCCGCCGCGGTGGTGCTGTCCCGGGCGAACCGGGCGCCCGGCCCGCGCCTCGCCACGGGGAACTAGGCCGAGTCGTCGCGCTCGTCGAGCGCGGCCACGATCGCCGTGCTGATCTGCTCGAGCTGACCCACCTGCTGCGGGGAAAGCTTGGACAGGGCGACCGCGCGCACCTCGGTGGCCTGCCGGGGAGAGACGCGGCGCACGAGCCGGCTGCCCGCCTCGGTGAGCGCCACGATCTGCACCCGTCGGTCGACCGCCGACCGCTCGCGGACGAGCCAGCCGGACTTCTCCATGCTCGTGACGGCGTGGGTGAGCCGGCTCGGCGAGTGGCGAAGCCGGGCCGCGAGTTCGCTCGCCGGCAGGCGATGCCCCGGCGTCTCGTAGAGAAACACGAGAAGCGAGTAGTAGGCGTGCGGCAGCCCGCCGTCCCGCTGCGACTGGCGGTCGAGGGCCTCCTCGAGCACGAGCACGGCGGTGACGAGAGATCGCCAGGCCCGGGCATCCGGCTGTTCATCCATTCGGCCCACCCTATCGGGAATAGTTGAGATCTCAACTAAGTTGGATCCGGTAGACACGAAAGGCACCCCATGAGCACCCAGGATCTTCTCGCCGCCGACACCGCGATGGGCGCGGTGACCCTGCTCGTCGCCGACCTCGACGCGATGACCGCCTACTACCGGGATGCGGTGGCCCTCAGCGTGATCGGCCAGACGGCCGACACGGTCACGCTCGGTCGCGGCGCGACGCCCCTCATCATCCTCAGCCACGCCCCCGGCCTCGTGCACGCGAGCTCCCGGGACGCCGGGCTCTTCCACACCGCCATCCTGTTCGACAGCGAGGCCGCCCTCGCCGCGGCAGTGTACTCGGTGGCCACGAAGGCGCCGGGTACCTTCACCGGCAGCTCGGACCACCTCGTGAGCAAGGCGTTCTACTTCACCGACCCGGAGGGCAACGGCGTCGAGCTCTACTGGGACCGCGACCGCAGCCAGTGGAGCTGGACGCACGGCCAGATCGAGATGAATACCCTCTTCCTCGACCCCAACGCCTTCCTGCAGCAGAACCTCACGCCCGAGGCCATCGAGCGCCCCGACTTCGGCGACGCGGTGGTGGGGCACGTGCACCTCTCGGTGGGTGACATCCCCTCGGCCCGCGAGTTCTACGTGGACCGCCTCGGGTTCGAACAGACCACCATGTTCGGTTCGCAGGCCCTCTTCGTGAGCGCCGGCGGCTACCACCACCACATGGCCATGAACACCTGGAACAGCGCGGGGGCCGGCCGGCGAGCGCGCACTCTCGGACTCGGGCAGGTGGACATCGTGCTGCCGACCGCGGACGACCTGGGCGCCCTCGGCGAGCGGATGACCGACTTCGGCGTGCAGACCAGGCACGACGGCCGCACCCTCGCGTTCGACGACCCGTGGGCAAACCTGATCCGGGTCACCACGGCGGAACCCGCCTAGGAGAGGGTTCCCCGCACGATGGAGTCGCCGGAGTGGGCCGGATTGCCGTCGAGCTTTTCCTGCGACACGTCGACGATGGGATAGTCCTTGAGATTGACGTCCGGCGGAATCACGAATCGACCCTCCGTCCCGGAGAGCACGCCGATGCTGATGAGCTTCTTGAGGTCGGGCGAGATGAGCCACACCTCCCGGAAGCCGGAACCGCTCCGGGACTCGGAGACGGTCACGACCACGTCGCGCTGACCGCTCCGGGTCTTCTCGACCACCGCCTCACCGCTGGATCCCGCCCAGGCCGGAAGGGCCTTGAGCCGCGCCTCGGTGAGCACCGTCGGCTGAGCCAGTCTGGCGTTCTGCAGCAGGATGGCGCCGCCGACCCCGCCGATGGCGAGCAGCACGGCGGCGGCCGTCACCACCGCGATCCAGCGTCGGTTGCGGCGACGGGCGACGTGGCCGCGTCGTCGAGGGCTGCCGGCCGGCGGCGCGGCCTCCGGCTCCGGCTCTGGCTCGGATGCGGGTTCGGGCTTGGCCGCCTCGAAGGGGGCGGGGGCGACATCCGGCGAGAGGGAGAGCGTTCGGCTGATGCCCGCCCAGACCTCCGGCCGCGGGGGGTCGAGCCGATCGTCGACGGGCGACCCGGCGCGGGCGAGGCTCGCCACGTGCAGGAGGCTCTCGAGTTCGCCGCTGCACTCGGGGCAGGAACGGATGTGAGCCTCGTCCTCGGCGGGGATGTCCGGCTCGCCCATCGCCATCATCGCGATCAGATCGGGGTCGCTATGCGCCATCACTCACCTCCAGTCGCTGTCGCATTCGGTCGAGGCTGCGGCGGATGTGGCTCTTGACCGTGCCGAGCGGCAGCGCAAGCCTCGAGGCGATCTGCGCGTGGGTGAGTCGATCGTAGAACGCCAACCGCATGATCTGCCGGGGAACCTCCGGCAACTCGGCGAGAGCGTCGGCGATCACCAGGCGGTCGACCACCTCATCCGGCTCGTTCACGCTCTCCCGATCGAAGCTCAGGATGAGCGCCTCCCGGTCGCGGCGATCCCGCGCGCGCTTCTCATGAACGTCGACGATGGTGTTCTTGGTGATGCCCACGAGCCAGGCCGCGAGTCGCGCCCGGCTCGGATCGAAGCCCGTCCGGCCCAGCCAGGCGGCCACGAACACCTTCTGCGTCACGTCCTCGGCATCCGACACGTCGCCGAGCGAGCGGAGCGCCATGCCGTAGACCAGCCGAGCCCAGCGCTCGTAGATGATCGCGAGGGCGCGCTCGTCTCCCGCCTGGAACTCGGCGGTGAGCGATGACTCGTCGTTGTCCTTGAGTAGGTCAGTCACGATCGTCCTGGCTGAATCTCGGTGGGAGCTCGACTTCGGGATGTTGGTCGTTCCCACGATCACGGTAAACCCCCTCTCGGGGTTTTGGCCAGAGGCAATGCGCACATATTCGAGACACCGTCACTTGTCCGGCGGGGCGACCACCGGGGTCGCCGTGACGATGATGTTGTCGAGATAGTGTCCGGTCGCTGAGTTGAACACCCCTCCACAGGTCACGAGTGTGAGCCGCGGGGCGCCCGAGCGGTCGAACACCTCGGCCATCGGGGCGTCGATCTTGCCGACCTCGCGCACCTCGGTGACGGTGTAGGCCACCGTCGATCCGTCGGACCCGGCCACCGAGATCAGGTCTCCGTTCACCGCGTTCTTGAGGCGGCTGAGCGGACCGATGCCGTCGTGCCAGGAGTCGATGTGGGCGGCGATAACGGTGGCGCCCTGAGCCTCGTGAAGGCCCGGACTGTACTGGTACCAGCCGGCGTCCGCCGCGTTCGCCGGGAGGGCCATCGCGCCCTTCGGGTCGAGGCCCTCCGGCATCACCGGCATGGTGATCGACAGTCTCTCGAGGACGAGCCGCACGGGGGCGACGGCCGGAGCCACGTTGAGGCTGCCGAGGTCGGCCCTGGATTGCGGGATGTCGGGAACGACGGGCTTCGGGGAGGGCGTCGGTGTGCTCGTCCGAACCGCCACCGGCGGCGGCGGTTCGGACGAGCAGGCGGTCAGCACGGGAAGGATCAGAGCCGCGGCCATGACGACGGCGACCCCGATCCTTCCCATGCCCTGTCCCACTCGCATGCGGCGCGCTCAGCGGCGCGCCGCTCCCGACCTGCGAGCGACCATCAGCACAGCCGCGGCGGCGAGTAGCAACCCAAGTGCTCCGAAGCCGACCGTCGAGAGATTCTGTGCTGCCTCGGCGCGTGCTGCCGCGCCGGTTTCACCCGCCGGCACCCCTGCCGGAGGCGTGTGGAGACCGGTGATCGTCTGCACGGCGAGGGCGAGCGTCTTGTTTGCGGCGCTTCCGTAGGCGTAGACGATCGTGTTGACTCCCTCCTGGATGGGCACGTCGGCCGGTCCGAGCAGTGCCGGCGTGGTGGTGCCGGCCGCCACGACCGAGGCCGAGACGGTGGCCGCGGGGAGGTTGAGAACCTTCTCGTTCGGGTTCGTCAGGCCGCTGATCACCGGAGTGGTGCCGGCGAGGATGTCCACGGCCGGGGCCGCCGCCACGTGCCTCACGGTGAGTCGGCCCTGGCCGGGCGCCGTCTTCGAGATGTCGTTCGTGAAGAGGGTCGCGGTGGGCTTGTCGGCGGTGTCGAGGTGGGCGACCGCCGTGTAGTTGCCGCCGTCGGCGAGAGGCAGGTCGATCGGGCCGATCACCACCTTATCGGTGGCAGACGTCGCGTCGGACGCCGTGATCGCGACCGAGTAGGTCGCCGGCGCCAGGCTCAGCGGACCGGCCAGGGTGCCGGGCTTGAAGTCGTTGAGCGTCAGGGCCCCATTCACCCACACGTCGACAGTGACGCCGGGGATGCCGTGCAGCACCGACAGCTGCGCGTTCGTCGCCGCCGAGGCGGACATGGGCACCGCGAGCGCGGCGATGAGGACGGCGCCGGCTGCTGCGCCGGCGATGAGTCGTGGTTTCACTGTGTACTCCTTCTCGTGCCCGAGGGCGTCCAGGTGATGCTGTTGTCGAGTACTTCCCCCGTCGGTCGCCGTTTGGATGCACCCCGCGGGAGATTCCTTCGGTCTCCTTCGGCTCATCCGTCACTAACTGCTCTGTGGGCGCCGCCAGC
>NZ_JAYSJZ010000020.1:0-30575 GCF_043726815.1 Lacisediminihabitans sp. | reverse complement strand
GTCCGCGCCGCGTGCGGCTGGATGTCGCGGACGTCTCGGCCGCCGTCCGTGCCCTTAGCGTGCCGGTGCGCGACGCGCTCGAGGAGGCCATCGTACGGGTGCGTGCCGCCTCAGAGGCCCAGTTGCCCACCCCCCGTGTCACGACCCTCGGGCCGGGCGCAGAGGTCATCCAGCGCTGGAGTCCGGTCGCGCGGGTCGGTTTCTACGTGCCGGGTGGCAAGGCCGTGTACCCCTCGAGTGTCGTGATGAACGTGGTGCCGGCCCAGGCGGCCGGGGTGTCGTCGGTAGCGCTTGCCTCACCGGCCCAGCAGCAGTTCGACGGCAGTATCCACCCCACCATCCTCGGTGCGGCGGGCCTCCTCGGCATCGATGAGGTCTATGCCATGGGGGGAGCCGGAGCGATCGGCGCCTTCGCCTGGGGGGTTCCCGGGCTGAGCCTCGATCCCGTGCAGGTCATCACCGGGCCCGGCAATGTCTATGTCGCCGCGGCGAAACGCATCGTGCGCGGCCAGGTCGGTATCGACGCCGAAGCGGGCCCCACCGAGATCCTGGTGATCGCGGATGCCGCGGCGGACCCGTTCCTCGTTGCATCAGACCTGATCAGCCAGGCCGAGCACGACGAACTTGCCGCGGCGGTTCTGGTCACCGACTCCGTCGACCTGGCCAACAGCGTGCAGGCGGAACTCGCCCGGCTTGCCGTTCTCACGCCGCATAGCTCCCGTGTCGACATCTCGCTGCGCGGCATCCAGTCGGCGGTCGTGCTCGTCGACGACATGATCGCGGCGGCGGCGTTCAGCAACGTCTACGGCCCGGAGCACCTCGAGATCCAGACCGCCGATCCGGGGGAGGTGCTCGATCTCATCGAAAGCGCCGGGGCGATCTTCCTCGGAGCGCACACGCCCGTGAGCCTCGGCGACTACCTCGCCGGCTCGAATCACGTGCTCCCCACCGGCGGCCAAGCGCGATTCGCCCCGGGTCTCGGTGCCTACACATTCCTGCGACCGCAGCAGGTGATCCGCTATGACCGTGAGGCACTGAAGTCCGTCGAAGACCGGGTTGTGGCGCTGGCGATCGCCGAAGATCTGCCCGCGCATGCGGCGGCGATCACCGCACGCTTCTCGCGACCCTAGTCCCGCCCGCCCGACTGTCAGCGCGCGGTATCCTGTCAGCACCATGTTCTGCCCTTTTTGCAGGTATCCCGACAGCCGCGTCATCGACTCGCGCACGAGCGACGACGGCATGTCCATCCGTCGTCGTCGGCAGTGCCCGGAGTGCGGGCGCCGGTTCAGCACGACCGAGACGGCGAGCCTCAACGTGGTCAAGAGAAGCGGGGTGGTGCAGCCGTTCAGCCGGGAGAAGATCGTCTCCGGCGTTCGCAAGGCGTGCCAGGGCCGTCCGGTGACCGACACCGATCTCGCGGTGCTCGCCCAGAAGGTGGAGGAGTCGATCCGCGCCACCGGGGCCTCCCAGATCGAGGCGAATGACATCGGCCTGGCCATCCTGTCGCCCCTTCGCGAGCTCGACGAGGTGGCCTACCTCCGGTTCGCGAGCGTCTACCAGGGCTTCGACTCGCTCGAGGACTTCGAGTCGGCGATCACCCTGCTCAGGGTCGAACACGACAATGCCCAGCACGCCGCCGACGCCTGATCGGCGCCGCTGCCGATAGCCTGACTACGGCATGTATCGCATCCTCTTTTCGCTCGTCCTCTCGCGGCTAGACCCGGAGAACGCCCACCACCTCGCCTTCACGGTGATCCGCTGGCTGCCGCGGCTCGGCATCGGGCGGCTGATCGAGGTGTTCACCCGACCGGACCCCTCCCTGGCCGTGACGGCCCTCGGCCTGAGATTCCCGTCCCCGTTCGGGGTGGCCGCCGGGTTCGACAAGGACGGCCGCGCCATCCGGGGCCTCGGCCAGCTTGGATTTGGGCACGTCGAGGTCGGCACCGTCACCGCGATCGCCCAGCCCGGCAACGCTCGTCCCCGGCTGTTCCGTCTCGTCGCCGACCGCGCCGTCATCAACCGGATGGGTTTCAACAACGACGGGGCCGCGGACGCCGCGCCGCGCCTCGCCCTCGAGTCGGCGAGACTGGAGCGTCCGGTGATCGGCGCCAACATCGGCAAGAGCCGCGTCGTGGAGGTGGACGACGCGATCCACGACTACCTCGTGAGCGCTCGGCTGCTCGCGCCCGTCTCCGACTACCTTGCCGTGAACGTCAGTTCGCCTAACACGCCTGGCCTGCGCGGCCTGCAGGAGCTCGACAAGCTCGCGCCGCTGCTCACCGCGGTGCGGGATGCCGCGGACGAGACCCCCGTCCTCGTGAAGATCTCGCCGGACCTCGCCGACGACGCGGTTCGCCGGATCGCCGAGCTCGCGGTGGAGCTCGGTCTCGCGGGCATCATCGCCACGAACACGACGCTCTCCCGGGAGGGCCTGCGCACCGACCCGGCGATAGTCGAGGCCGCCGGCGCCGGCGGGCTGTCCGGCGCGCCGCTGGCCGCGCGCTCTCTCGAGGTGTTGAGGCTGATCCGCGCCGTCGTCCCGGCCGACATGTGCGTGATCTCGGTCGGGGGAGTGGACACGGCGGCCGACGTCGCCGAGCGCCTCGCCGCGGGGGCGACGCTCGTGCAGGGCTACACGGCGTTCCTCTACCGTGGCCCGTTCTGGGCCCGCAGCATCAACCGTGGCCTGCTGGCGCTTCGCCGCTGACGACTAGCTGTGCTGCCCAGGTCCGTCGGGCGGTGTTCTGCAGGACGGGCCCGGAGGCGTGGGTGCCCACCCCGCAGACTCTGGTTGTGCAGGACACCTGCAGGACACCGCAGGGATGTGGCGACCCGAATGGTCCCGGCCTGCAGGACGCTCCCGTCGGTTCTGCACCTCTCGTCCTCGCTATCCGCACAACCCGTCCTGCACAACTGGAGTCCGCGGGGCCGACACCCGTTGACGGGAGCCGTCCTGCACAACCCGTCCTGCACAACTGGAGTCTGCGGGGTGGGCGCCCGTGGACGGCGGTGCCGTCCTGCACAACGCGTCCTGCACAACCGGAGTCCGCGGGGCAGACACCCGAAGATCGCCAGGGTGTCCTGCACAACGCGTGCCAGGGCAAGGGAGCGCCGCCCAGTGACGGGAACAGGCCGCCGGTCAACCAACGTCCCGGGGCGGTACGGCTAGGCGGGGAACTGGCCGCGCTTCACCTGGGGCTTCGGGAGACGCATCGGACGCAGCTGGAGGGCGCGCATCGCGGTGTACCAGCGGTTGCCCTTCTGCAGGCGGTCGGCGCCCACCTTGGCCGCGAGCTTGCGCTGCACGATCATGCCCACCACGACACAGTCGATCACGGCGACGAGGAAGAAGCCCCACAGGCTGAAGATCGCGATGTTCTGCAACAGGACGTTGTTGATGAAGGTGAGGATGATCACGAGGAACATCACCGGGATGATCAGTTCGCCGACGCTCCACCGCGCGTCCACGTAGTCCCGGATGAACTTGCGCTGCACGCCCTTGTCGCGCACCGGGAGGTACTTCTCATCGCCGTTGGCCATGCCGACGCGGGCCTTCTCGCGAGCCTCGGCCGCCCGGGCGCGGGCCGCCGCGTTGCCGGCCTTTCGATCGCTCGAGACGAGCGGGCGAAGGTTTGCGGCCTCCCGCTCCTTGCGGGTCGGGGTGGCGTGGCCCTTGCCGGCCGTCGTGCTGTCCGTGTTGAGCTCGTAGCCGACGGCGTCGTCAGGCTTGCTCGTGCTTGGCTTGGCCATGTGGGGTCCTTGCGATAGTTGTCTGCTTAAGATTACCTCCATGACTTCAACTGAGACCACACGGCCGGAACTCCTTGGCGCCCTGCGCGACGCGGTGCAGGCCGGGATGCCCACGACGATCGCCGATCTCTCGCGGCTCGTTCGCATCCCCTCCGTGTCCTGGGCGGCGTTCGATCCGACCCACGTGAGCGAGAGCGCGGATGCCGTGGCCGGTCTCGTGCGCGGCCTCGGGGTGTTCGACACCGTCGAGGTGTCCCGGGCGTCCATCGGCGACACGCAGACCCTCGGCCAGCCCGCCGTGCTCGCGACCCGGGCCGCTCGCAACGGGCGGCCCACCATCCTGCTCTACGCGCACCACGACGTGCAGCCCCCCGGCCACGACGAGGACTGGGAGTCCTCGCCATTCGAGCCCACCGTGCGCGGAGACCGGCTGTACGGCCGCGGAGCCGCCGACGACAAGGCCGGCGTGCTCTCCCACATCGCGGCGATCCGCGCCCTCGTCGAGACTGTCGGCAGCGACTTCGACCTGGGCCTCGCGGTCTTCATCGAGGGGGAGGAGGAGTTCGGTTCGCGCTCGTTCAGCAACTTCCTCGACCAGCACCGGCGCGAGCTCGCCGCCGACGTGATCGTGGTCGCGGACTCCGACAACTGGGACATCCACACCCCGGCCCTCACCGTGGGCCTGCGCGGAAACGTGACCTTCCGCCTCACCGTGCGCACCCTCGAGCACGCCTCGCACTCCGGCATGTACGGGGGAGCGGTGCCGGACGCGATGCTCGCCACCATCCGTCTGCTCTCCACGCTGCACAACGAGGACGGCTCAGTCGCCGTCGAGGGGCTCACGTCCCGCGAGGCCGAGACCCCGGACTATTCGGAGGAAAAGCTGTGGCACGAGGCGGGGCTGGTGGATGGGGTGACCTCGATCGGCTCGGGCCCGATCCTCGGCCGCATCTGGTCGAAGCCGGCGATCACGGTCACCGGAATCGACGCCCCGACCGTCGCCAACGCCTCCAACACGCTCGCCCCGGTCGTGTCCGTGCGGATCAGCGCCCGCATCGCCCCCGGGCAGCAGTCGGGCGAGGCGTTCGCCGCGCTCGAGAAGCACCTTCTGGCGAACGCGCCGTTCGGTGCCCAGATCGAGATCGATGACGTGGACCAGGGCAACGGATTCCTCGTCGACACGAGCGGCTGGGCCGTCTCCGAGGTGAAGACCGCCATGACGGAGGCCTGGGGTGCCGACGTCGTGGAGATGGGAGTCGGAGGCTCCATCCCGTTCATCGCCGAGCTCGTGTCGGTGTTCCCGGCCGCGCAGATCCTGGTGACCGGAGTCGAGGACCCCGGCACGCGGGCGCACAGCCCGAACGAGTCGCTGCACCTCGGGGTCTTCCAGCGCGCGATTCTCTCCGAGGCGCTGCTTCTCGCGCGGCTCAACGAACGGTCCTAGCCTCGATCGCACCGAAATGCCGTTGCGGGGGAACAATAGCGGCGCAACGGTGCTTACACTTAACGCAGATCCCTCGGCACCCATAAGGAGTGTTCATGACCGACACGACACTGACCCAGACGAAGACCGCGCCGGAACACGGCGTCGGACTCACTGAGCCCGCCGCTGCCAAGGTTCGCAGCCTGTACGAGCAGGAGGGTCGCGACGACCTGCGCCTGCGCGTTGCCGTGCAGCCCGGCGGCTGCTCGGGACTCATCTACCAGCTCTACTTCGACGAGCGCCTGCTCGACGGGGACGCCACCGTCGACTTCGACGGCGTGGAGGTCGTCGTCGACAAGATGAGCGTGCCCTACCTCGACGGGGCCACCATCGACTTCGAGGACACGATCCAGAAGCAGGGCTTCACGATCGACAACCCGAACGCCTCCGGCAGCTGCGCGTGTGGAGACTCTTTCCACTGATCTCCCGCCGTTTCGAGAAGGGGAACCGCCCACCGGCGGTTCCCCTTTTTCGCGATTTCGACGGTTTTTCCGGTCTGAGAGAGCGCGTCCGTCGGAGTAGGGTGGAAAGCACCAAATAGACTGTTGTTCGTATCAGTCCGTGTCATCCGAGAGGTCTCCAGGTGCGCTCTAACCGCCGTCTACGATGGGCAGCAGTTCCCGTCGCCGTGACGTTAATCGTCATTCTCGCGGGATGCAGTCAGCAGCAGCTTCGGGGCTTCCTTCCCGGGCCGTACGGCGTCACCAACCACACGGACGGCATCACCGGCCTCTGGGTCACGTCCTGGATCGTGCTGCTCCTCGTCGGAATCATCACCTGGGGCCTCATCATCTGGGCCGCGGTCGTCTACCGTCGCCGCAAGGGCCAGACCGGCCTTCCGGTGCAGCTGCGTTACAACCTTCCGATCGAGATCTTCTACACGATCGTTCCCCTCATCCTCGTTCTCGGGTTCTTCGCCTTCACGGCGAAGGAGCAGAACTCGATCGAGCATCCCGTCGCGAACTCCGACGTGAAGATCGAGGTCTATGCCAAGCGTTGGGCGTGGGACTTCAACTACACGGATGTCGGCCCGGGAAACAAGGGCGTCTATTCCCCGGGGGTGCAGGCTCAGGAGAACGAGAACTCCGACGGCACGATCGACCGCGCCAAGCTGCCGGTTCTCTACCTGCCGGTGAACAAGAGCGTGCAGATCAAGCTCGCGAGCCGCGATGTCGACCACTCCTTCTGGGTGCCGGAGTTCCTGTACAAGAAGGACAACATCCCGGGCAAGGACAACTACATGTTCTTCACCCCGCAGAAGCTGGGCACGTACGAGGGAAAGTGCGCCGAGCTCTGCGGCGATTACCACTCGCTCATGCTCTTCCAGGTGAAGGTCGTCACCTCCGACGAGTACGACGCGTACATCCAGAGCCTCGCGGACAAGGGCCAGACCGGCATCCTCGGCCCGGAGTACAACACCAATACGAACCAACCTGGCAACAAAGCGCCGCAAGCGGACAAGTAGGGGCGATCACCAATGAGCACAGACACAGTAGCCCGCCCGACCACCGGCAGCGCCGGATCCCCGCAGGGCTTGTCGCCGTCGGTCGGCCGTAAGGGCAACGTCCTGGTCAGCTGGATCACGTCGACCGACCACAAGACCATCGGGTACATGTACCTGATCTCGTCGTTCATCTACTTCCTCCTCGGCGGTGTGATGGCGCTGATCATCCGCGCCCAGCTCTTCGCGCCCGGCCTGCAGATCGTGAATTCGAAGGAGCAGTACAACCAGCTCTTCACGATGCACGGCACGATCATGCTGCTGATGTTCGCGACGCCGCTCTTCGCCGGCTTCGTGAACGTGCTGATGCCGCTGCAGATCGGAGCGCCGGACGTCGCCTTCCCGCGACTCAACGCCTTCGCCTACTGGCTGTACAGCTTCGGCTCGCTCATCGCGGTCGCCGGCTTCCTCACCCCTCAGGGCGCGGCGTCGTTCGGCTGGTTCGCGTACGTGCCTCTGTCGACGACGACCTTCTCGCCCTCTCTGGGCGGCAATCTCTGGGTCTTCGGCCTCGCACTGAGCGGATTCGGCACGATCCTCGGAGCCGTCAACTTCATCACCACCATCATCACGATGCGCGCCCCCGGCATGACGATGTTCCGCATGCCGATCTTCACCTGGAATGCGCTCGTCACCGCCATCCTCATCCTCATGGCGTTCCCCGTTCTCGCCGCGGCGCTCTTCGCCCTCGGGTCCGACCGCGTGTTCGGGTCGCACCTCTACAACGTGCAGGCCGGGGGAGCGATCCTCTGGCAGCATCTGTTCTGGTTCTTCGGGCATCCCGAGGTCTACATCATCGCCCTGCCGTTCTTCGGCATCGTCTCCGAGGTCTTCCCGGTCTTCAGCCGCAAGCCGATCTTCGGGTACAAGACCCTGGTGTACGCCACCATCTCGATCGCGGCCCTGTCGGTCACCGTGTGGGCTCACCACATGTACGTGACCGGATCGGTGCTGCTGCCGTTCTTCTCGCTCATGACGATGCTCATCGCCGTGCCGACCGGGGTCAAGATCTTCAACTGGGTGGGCACGATGTGGCGGGGTTCCGTCACCTTCGAGACACCGATGCTCTGGGCGATCGGCTTCCTGATCACCTTCACCTTCGGTGGCCTCACCGGCGTTATCCTGGCCAGCCCGCCGCTCGACTTCCACGTCTCGGACACCTACTTCGTCGTCGCCCACTTCCACTACGTGGTCTTCGGCACCGTCGTCTTCGCCATGTTCAGCGGGTTCTACTTCTGGTGGCCCAAGTTCACCGGCAAGATGCTCAACGAGCGTCTCGGCAAGATCCACTTCTGGCTCCTGTTCATCGGGTTCCACACCACCTTCCTCGTGCAGCATTGGCTCGGTGTGCTCGGCATGCCGCGTCGCTATGCCACCTACCAGCCGGAGGACGGCTTCACCTGGATGAACCAGCTGTCGACGATCGGCGCGATGATCCTCGGGGTATCGATGCTGCCGTTCCTTTTCAACGTGTACATCACGGCCCGCAAGGCGCCCAAGGTCACGGTGAACGATCCATGGGGCTACGGCCGCTCGCTCGAGTGGGCCACGTCATGCCCGCCGCCCCGGCACAACTTCACGTCGATTCCGCGCATTCGATCGGAGTCGCCGGCCTTCGATTTGAACCACCCCGAGGTCGGGATGCCCGTGGGCGTCGGACCGTTGAAGGATGCACCGGATGCGGCCACGTACGACCTGGCCGACGGAGAGGTCAAGTAGCGTGAACACCAACGCCAAGCTGTTCTGGATCCTGTGTGGATTCTTCGTCCTCGCCGACATCGCCTACACGGTGTGGAGCATCGTCGTGCACAACGCCGGGTACCTCACCCAGCTTGCCGGCGTGCAGGCGCCCGGCTCCGATCCTGGCTCCCCGGTGGAGTGGGCGGGAACTCTCGCCATCGGCCTCTCCGCGATCATGTCCGCGTTCATCGCGTTCTACCTCGGTCGCTCGCACCGTTCGGTCGGCGGGGAACTTCCCGAGGACCGGCTCGACGCGAACATCGATGACGGGGATGCCGAGCAGGGCTTCTTCAGCCCGTGGAGCTGGTGGCCGGTAATGCTCGCCGCCGGCGGGGCGCTGCTCTTCATGGGTATCGCCATCGGCCTCTGGCTGGCGTTCATCGGCGTCGCGGTCACCGCGATCAGCCTGGTGGGGTGGGTGTATGAGTACTACCGCGGCAACTTCGCCCGCTAGTTCCAGCGCTGTGCGAATGGCCACGCCGGCCGACGTCGACGCGGTCTTCGCCCTCGTCGAGCAGCTCGGCATCGGTGAGAAGCCGAACCGCGACTCGTTTGTCGAGGCCTTCGCCCACGCGGTGGAGCCCAGTCGAGATCACCTCCTGCTCGTCGCCGAACTCGACGGCGTCGTGTCCGCCTACGCGTACACGACCATCGAGCGCCTGCTCTACACCAACGGGGACTCGGCTCAGCTCCAGGAGCTCGCCGTGAACACGCCGGCGCGGGATCGTGGCCTCGGGAGCCTGCTGGTGTCGGCGATCGAGGACGAATGCCGCACCCGCGGGGTGCGCCAGCTCACGGTGGCGAGCAGCCACGCGGCCCGCTTCTACGAGCGTCTCGACTACCGCTCCACCTCCGACTTCCTCAAGAAGCGCTTCGACAACGACTGAGGCGCCCCTGCGGCCCGGTAACGGGCTCGACGGCGGCGTTCGAAGGCGAGCCTGAGCTGTGCCGCGGCGCCGCTGTGCCGGGTGCCCCCGCCGCGCGACCCCGCTCTGTGCCGGGGCGACGCCGCCGCGCCCGCCAGGTTCCGAATCCGGGCCAATGCGGCCATTCGGGGCCTGCGTGCCAGCCCGGTTGGTCCGCGAAGGCCCGACGTGCGCGCGGGGCGTCCTGCGCTCTCAGAACCCGGCCGACGAGGCGGCACCGCACCGCGGTGCCACCACCTGCGCGCGCGGCACACGACGAAGCCCCCGCCGGAATACCGGCGGGGGCTTCGTCACGGTGCTGACGAGAAGTGCTGCCTAGTGGTGCTGCTGCTCGATCTCCGTCTTGGTGACTGGCACGATCCGGTCCTCGAAGAACCAGCGGGACAGGGCCGCGCGGGTGCGCTGCGCCGTGGTGATGCGTCCCTGGGCATTGGGGCGGATCATCAGCGGCTCGTACTCCTCGAAGCTGACGAGGCGCCAGCGCTCGTAGTCGCTGAGCTGCTCGTGCACCTCGACGTACTCTCCGCCGGGCAGACGCACGATACGGCCGGACTCGAAGCCGTGGAGAGCGATCTCGCGGTCCTTCTTCTGCAGTCCGATGCAGACGCGCTTCGTCACGACGTACGCGATGATCGGCCCGAGGAAGAACAGCGCCTGGAGCACGTGGATGACGCCCTCGATCGACACGTGGAAGTGCGTGGCGATGAGGTCGGAGCTCGCCGCCGCCCACAGCACCGCGTAGAAGGTGACACCGGCTGCACCGACGGCCGTGCGCGCGGGAGCGTTGCGCGGACGTTGGGCGATGTGGTGCTCACGCTTGTCCCCGGTGATCCACGCCTCGATGAAGGGGTAGAAGGCCACCACCGCCAGGAAGATCGGCAGGATGAGCAGCACCGAGATCATGTTGAAAGACCAGGTGTGGTCCAGCCAGACGAACTCCCACCCCGGTGGCACCAGGCGCAGCGCGCCGTCGGCGAAGCCGATGTACCAGTCCGGCTGGGTGCCGGCCGAAATCGGTGAGGGGTCGTATGGACCGTAGGCCCAGATCGGGTTGATCGTGAAGAGCGAGGCGATCAGCACGATCACGCCGAACACGACGAAGAAGAAGCCGCCCGCCTTGGCCGCGAAGATCGGCAGGATGGGCACTCCCACGACGTTGTCGTTGGTTCGACCCGGTCCCGCGAACTGGGTGTGCTTGTTGATCACCATGAGCAGCAGATGCGCGCCGAGCGCAGCCACCAAGATGGCCGGCAGCAGCAGGATGTGGATCGAGTAGAACATCGCCACGACCTTGGTGCCCGGGAACTCACCGCCGAACAGCAGATACGAGATCCAGGTTCCGACCACCGGGAGGCCCTTGACCAGTCCGTCGATGATGCGCAGACCGTTTCCGGAGAGCAGGTCGTCGGGGAGCGAGTAGCCGGTGAATCCCTCGGCCATGGCGAGGATGAAGAGCACGAAGCCGATCACCCAGTTGATCTCACGCGGCTTGCGGAACGCACCGGTGAAGTAGACCCGGAGCATGTGCAGGCCGATGGCGGCGACGAACAGCAGCGCAGCCCAGTGGTGGATCTGGCGGAACAGCAGCCCACCACGGATGTCGAACGAGATGTTGAGGGCCGAGGAGTACGCCGCGGACATCTGCAGGCCCTTGAGGGGCACGTACGAGCCGTGGTAGACGACCTCGGTCATGGAGGGCTGGAAGAAGAACGTCAGGAACGTGCCGGAGAGCAGGATCACGACGAAGCTGTAGAGCGCGACCTCACCCAGCATGAAGGACCAGTGGTCGGGGAAGATCTTGCGGCCGAGCTCCTTGACGAGGCCGGAGATGCTGGTGCGCTCGTCGATGTAGTTGGCGGCGGCGCCCGTGAACCGCGCCCCGCGGCTCGGGGCGACCGCGGCCGGGGCGGCGGGGGCAGGAGGGGCAGAAACGGTCATGAACGCTCCCAGAAACTTGGGCCTACTGGTTCGTGGAAATCACTCTGGGCGACGAGGTAGCCCTCGCTGTCTACGGCGATCGGCAACTGCGGCAGCGGACGCTTGGCCGGGCCGAAAATCACCTCGCAGTGATTGGTGACGTCGAACGTCGACGAGTGGCACGGGCAGAGCAGGTGGTGCGTCTGCTGCTCGTAGAGGGCCACCGGACATCCGGCGTGCGTGCAGATCTTGGAGTACGCGACAATGCCGTTGTACGACCAGGTCTTGCGTTCCGGAAGCTCCTTGAGATCTTCCGGCTTGAGGCGCATGAGGAGAACTGCAGCCTTCGCCTTCTCCTCCAGGCGATCTTCCTTGTCATTGAGTCCCTCGGGGATCACGTGGAAGACAGATCCGATGGTCACATCGGAGGCCTTGATCGGCACCCCAGATGGGTCCCTCGTGAGTCGAGTTCCCTCGCGCCACATGGTCTCTTTGAGCAGTGGCACGGGGTCGGCGGCCGGCGCGAGGTCGCGGAAGAGCACGATGGCCGGCAGCGGTGTGGCCACGAGCGCGCCGATCAGGCTGTTGCGGATGAGGCTGCGACGACCGAAGCCGGACTCCTCGTTGCCCTCCTTGAAGATCTCGACGGCGCGGGCGCGAGTGGCCTCGGTGCCGCGGGTGGGATGACGGGACTCGCTCATCTCGTCGCCGCGCATGAGGTTCTTCGACCAGTAGATGGCGCCGACGCCGATGCCGAGAAGGCCGAGCGCTATGCCGAGCCCGAGGAAGAGAGTGTTGAGACGCACCGAGGCCGTGTTGCCCGGGATGATCGGGAACGCGACATACGCGGCGACCGCGAAGATGCTTCCGACGATCGACAGGTAGAACAGCGTGTAGACACGGCGTTCCGCGATTCGATCCTTGCGCGGGTCCAGGTCGGTGACCCGGAGGCGGTGCGGAGGCAGGCCCGGGTTCTCGAAGGCGTCTGACGCAACGACGGCCGTACCGGGCGATGGCGCGGGTGCCTCGCTCTTCACCACGGCCGAGCCGGCAGCGGCGTTCGAGCCGCCGTCGTCTTGCTGTGCCATTCTCTTCCCTTCGGTTGGTGCTGTATGTGATGCAGAAGTCTTAGTTGGCCTTGGCGGC
Organism: Lacisediminihabitans sp.; assembly: GCF_043726815.1. NCBI lineage: Bacteria > Bacillati > Actinomycetota > Actinomycetes > Micrococcales > Microbacteriaceae > Lacisediminihabitans > Lacisediminihabitans sp. The sequence goes on along the minus strand of NZ_JAYSJZ010000020.1, from coordinate 18,112 downwards.
GATCCAGATGGTCACGCCGACGATGGCGCCGAGGCCGAAGATCCAGATGAACAGGCCCTCGGAGACCGGCCCGAGGTTGCCCAGGTCGATTCCCCCGGGCGACGGGTTCTGGTCCAGGTACTTGAGGTAGGTGATCACGTCTGCCTTCTGGGCGGGCGTGAGGTTCTTGTCGTTGAAGACGGGCATGTTCTGCGGCCCGGAGACCATCGCCTCGTAGACGTGCACGGGCAGAACGCCGCTCAGTGCCGGGGCGAACTTGCCCTGGGTGAGTGCTCCACCGGCTCCGGCGACGTTGTGGCACATCGCGCAGTTGATGCGGAACAGCTCGGCGCCGTTCGCCAGGTTGCCGTTGCCCTTGAGGTACTTGGGGTCGGGGATTCCCGGTCCGGGGGAGAGGGACGCCACGTAGTCGGCGAGTGCGGTGATCTGCTCCCTGGTGAACTGTGTGGGCTTCTGCTCCGCCTGCACGCCCTGGTTGGCGAGGGGCATGCGCCCGGTGCTCACCTGGAAGTCGACCGAGGCCGCGCCAACGCCGTAGAGGCTCGGGCCGACGCCCGCGACGCCGCCCGCGTTCACCCCGTGGCAGGTCGCGCAGTTTGCCGCGAAGATCTTCTTGCCCTCGTCGGCGTTGGCCGTGGTGGTCGCCGCCGGGGTGTTAGCGGATGCCGTGCTGCTGAACAGGGCATACGCACCGCCGGTTGACACCAGCCCGATGACGATCAGGGCGATGGTTGCCAGTGGATGACGCCGGCCCCGTCGTGCTGTGCTGAGTGTGTTCTTCGCCATGCTGAAGTGGTTCCCTGGTTCCTGTAAGAAGTGGCCGCGGCTTATTTGAGTACGTAGATGACCAGGAACAACCCGATCCAGACAACGTCGACGAAGTGCCAGTAGTAGGAGACGACGATGGTGGATGTCGCCTCCTTGTGCCCGAAGTTCTTCACGCTGTACGCGCGGCCGATGATGAGCAGCATCGCGATGAGGCCGCCCGTGACGTGCAGGGCGTGGAACCCGGTGGTGATGTAGAAGGCCGAGCCGTAGGAGTTCGATGCGAGGCTCACGTTCTCGCTCACGAGGTTCGCGTATTCGAAGACCTGGCCGGTGACGAAGACGGCGCCGAGGGCGTAGCTGGCGAAGAACCACTCGACCATGCCCCACTTGACGGGGTTCCAGCCGGTGCGCTTCGCCTGAAGCCGCTCGGCGGCAAACACGCCGAACTGGGCCGTGAACGACGACGCGACGAGGATGATCGTGTTCGTCAACGCATACGGCACATTGAGCTTGGGGGTCTCGGCCGCCCACAGCTCTGGCGACGTCGAGCGCAGCGTGAAGTAGATGGCGAAGAGGCCGGCGAAGAACATGACTTCGCTTCCGAGCCAGACGATCGTGCCAACCGCAACCACGCTCGGACGATTGACGACGGGGGCCCCGACTGAGCGAGAGATTGAGGTGCTGGTCACTTATCCATTATGGACGATTTCTTAGTCAAGTTTTCTCATTACCGCGGCCAGTTGGACCAAATAGCTAGGATCGCAACTATGTCTTCTGAGCTCACCTGGCCCCGTTTGATCAGCATGCTCCTCGACGGCGACGATCTCGCGATCAGTGAGGCGTCCTGGGCAATGCGGCAGGTGATGCGGGGGGAGGCCACTCCGGCGCAGCTCGCCGGATTCCTGGTCGCGCTTCGCGCAAAGGGCGAGACCGTCGACGAGATCGTGGGCTTTCGCGACGCGATCCTCGAGAATTCGCTTCCCCTCGCCGTCGATCCGATGGCACTCGACATCGTGGGGACCGGCGGGGACAGGTTCGGCACCGTGAACGTCTCGACGATGGCGTCCGTCGTGGCCGCGGCATCCGGAGTTCCGGTGATCAAGCACGGAAATAAGGCCGCGAGTTCCGCCTCGGGGTCGTCGGACGTGCTCGGAGCACTCGGCGTCAACCTCGACCTTCTGCCGCACCGCGTCGCCGGCGTGCTGGGCGAGACGGGGATCACTTTCGCCTTCGCCGCCCTGTTCCACCCCGGCTTCAGATTCGCCGGCCCCACCCGCAAGGACCTCGGAATCCCCACGGTGTTCAACTTCCTCGGCCCCCTCTGCAACCCGGCCCGCTGCGAGGCGAATGCCGTCGGGGTGGCGCATCTCGACAAGGTGCCGCTCATCGTGGGAGTGTTCCGCACCAGGGGCGCGACGGCCCTCGTCTTCCGTGGCGACGACGGTCTCGATGAGCTCACGACCACCGGGCACAGTCACATCTGGGAGGTGTCACGGGGTTCCGTCACCGAGCACGACCTCGACCCTCTCGAACTGGGCATTCCCCGCGCGGACATCGCCGACCTTCTCGGCGGGGACGCCGACTTCAACGCGTCGATCGCCCGCGCCGTGCTGGCGGGCCAGACCGGTCCGGTGCGCAACATCGTGGTGCTCAATGCGGCGGCGGGCCTCGTGGCCTTCGACCTCGCGAAGGACCCCGCCCAGCTCCAGGTGCCGATTCTCGACCGCTTCCGGGCGAAGATCGCGGTGGCCGAGGCCACCATCGACTCGGGCGCCGCCAGTGCAAAGCTCGACGCCTGGGTGGCCGCGACCAACGCTGTCGCCTGACCTCGACGGCGGTCCGCCCGATTAACGGGCTGTGCCCCGTCGTGTGAGCGACGGGGCACAGTTCCGATCGGTGCTACTTGACGTCGTCGTCGACCCAGTCGAAGGTCTTGGTGACGGCCTTCTTCCAGAGGCGCATCTGGCGTTCGCGCTCGGCGGTTTCCATGTTGGGGTTCCAGCGGGAGTCTTCCTGCCAGTTGGCGCGGAGCTCGCCGAGGTCAGACCAGAATCCGACCGCGAGGCCGGCCGCGTAGGCGGCGCCGAGGGCGGTGGTTTCGGCCACGACGGGGCGCACGACGGGCACGCCGAGGATGTCGGCCTGGAATTGCATGAGGGTGTTGTTGGCGATCATGCCTCCGTCCACCTTCAGCTCGGTGAGGTCGACTCCGGAGTCGGCGTTGACGGCGTCGAGGACTTCGCGGGTCTGGAAGGCGGTGGCCTCCAGCGCGGCGCGCGCGATGTGGCCCTTGTTCACGTACCGCGTGAGTCCGACGAGGGCGCCGCGGGCATCGGAACGCCAGTACGGGGCGAACAGTCCGGAGAACGCCGGAACGAAGTACACGCCGCCGTTGTCTTCCACGGTCTTGGCGAGGTCCTCGATCTCGGCGGCGGTCTTGATCAGTCCGATGTTGTCCCGCAGCCACTGCACCAGGGACCCGGTGACGGCGATGGAGCCCTCGAGGGCGTAGTGCGGCTTGTTGTCCCCGAGTTGGTAGCCGAGGGTGGTCAGCAGTCCGTTCTTCGAGTGGATGATCTCTTCCCCGGTGTTGAAGATGAGGAAGTTGCCGGTGCCGTAGGTGTTCTTCGACTCGCCGGCGTCGAACGCGGCCTGGCCGAAGGTCGCCGCCTGCTGGTCGCCGAGGATCCCCGCGACGGGGACCTCGCGCAGCAGGGACGATTCTGAGACCGTGCCGTAGATCTCCGAGGAGCTCTTGATGACCGGCATCATCGACTTCGGCACGTTGAAGATGCCGAGGATCTCGTCGTCCCACTGCAGGGTCTCCAGGTCCATGAACAGGGTGCGGGACGCGTTGGTGACGTCGGTGACGTGAACGCCGCCATCGACCCCGCCGGTCAGGTTCCAGGTCACCCAGGAGTCGGTGGTGCCGAACAGCAGGTCGCCGGCCTCGGCCTTCTCCCTGGCCCCTGGCACGTTCTCCAGGATCCAGACGATCTTCGTTCCGGAGAAGTACGTTGCCAGCGGCAGTCCGACCTTGGCCTTGAACCGTTCCACGTTTCCGTCGGCGATGCGGTCGACGATCGGCTGGGTGCGGGTGTCCTGCCACACGATCGCGTTGTAGATCGGGTCGCCGGTGGTCTTGTCCCACACCACCGCGGTCTCGCGCTGGTTGGTGATCCCGACGGCCTTGATGTTGTGCCGGGTGATGTTCGCCTTCGAGAGCGCCTGCCCGATCACCTCACGGGTGTTGTCCCAGATCTCCTTCGGGTTGTGCTCCACCCAGCCGGCCTGGGGAAAGATCTGTTCGTGCTCCAACTGGCCTGACGAGACGATCGAACCCGCGTGATCGAAGATGATCGCACGCGTGCTCGTGGTGCCCTGGTCAATCGACAAAATGTAATCGGTCATGAGTTATCTCCATTGAACTGAACGAACGTGGTGACGCTGAAGAAAGAGTCGGCCCGGACGGATCCGGGCCGACCGAGGGGTGTTATTTGGTGATAAGTGGCAGGAGCGGGTGCGCAACCAGTCCGGCGATCACACCGCCGACAAGCGGCCCGACAACGGGTACCCAGGAGTACGCCCAGTCGCTCGAACCCTTGCCCTTGATCGGCAGAAGGAAGTGGGCGATGCGCGGCCCGAGGTCACGGGTCGGGTTGATGGCGTATCCGGTCGGGCCACCGAGGGAGGCACCGATACCGACCACCAGCAGGGCCACCGGAACGGCGCCGAGGGCGGCGAGTCCGGCGGGGGTGGCCGCGTCGGCGCTGCCGCCTCGGCCGAAGGCGATCACGACGAAGACCAGCACGAAGGTGCCGATGATTTCCGTGACCAGGTTCCAGCCGTAACTGCGGATGGCAGGCCCGGTGGAGAACACACCGAGCTTGTTTGCCGGATTCGGCTCGTCATCGAAGTGCTGCTTGTACGCGAGCCAGGTGCCGACGGCGCCGAGGAAGGCACCGATCAACTGGCCGGCGATGTAGACGAGCACCTTGCCGATGGGGTAGCTGCCGGGGTCGTTGACCGCGAGCCCGATAGTCACCGCCGGGTTGAGGTGCGCACCCGACGAGTACGCCGCCGTCACACCGGCGAAGACCGCGAGGCCCCATCCGAAGTTGACCAGCAGGAACCCACCGCCGTTGCCCTTGGTCTTCGCAAGAGCGACGTTTGCGACGACACCTGTTCCGAGGAGAAGCAGGAGGAACGAGCCCACTATCTCCGAGAGAAATATGGTTCCGAGATTGTCCACATTGACCTTCCAAGATTGCTCAACATCTGCGAGAAGCAGCGGGCCGCGGGTGCGTCCGACTCCCACGATAACGGTTGAGTCTCGATTCCCGCTCGGGGAATTCGCGCGCCGGTGAATCGGGCGAGAAAATGTCGATAGTTCGTAAACACGGCGCTTTCTATGCTACGTAGCGATACAGAAAGTGGGATTCCTGAGTGGTCACTGAACGGGCGGGCGAGTGCCTCACTTCTCGATCGGGGCACGATCGGCGTAGCCTGAGGCATGGCCAAAGTCGGAATAGTCATCGTCTCGCACAGCGACAAGATCGCAACCGGACTGGTGGAATTGGCGGGCCAGATGGCCGCGACCACCACAATCCTCGGGGCGGGGGGCACCGACGACGGCGGCATCGGAACCAGCTTCGACAAGGTGACCGAGGCGATCGCGTCGGCGGATTCCGGCGACGGCGTCGTGATCCTGTGCGACCTCGGTTCCGCGGTGCTCACGGCCGAGACCGCGCTCGAATTCCTCGACGACGAGGTGAGGTCGAGAGTGCGGATCGCCGACGCCCCGCTCGTGGAGGGGACCGTCGCCGCCGCCGTGGCCGCAGAGTCGGGGGAGTCGCTCGCGGCGGTGTTCGCGGCGGCGGAATCGGCGAATTCGGCGCGCGACGCGCAGTCCGCTCCCGTGCCGCCCGCGGCGTCCGAGGCGCCAGCCGCTCCCGACAGCCCCGTCTCGGCGCGCGCCGTGCTGGTGAACAAGGACGGACTTCACGCCCGCCCCGCGGCCGAGTTTGTGAAGCTGGCGAGCACCTTCGACGCGCGGGTCACGGTCAACGGGGTGGATGCGAAGAGCCTCTTGCGCATCATGGCGCTCGGGCTTGCCATAGGCAGCGAGGTGACGATCGAGGCCACCGGAACCGACGCCCAGAAGGCCGTGGACGGGCTGAACGCCCTCGTGCTGTCCGGTTTCGGGGAATAGCACGACCCCCGTGGAGTCGGCCAGCGAGTTGTCGGGGGCGGACCTCTCCCGCCAGCGAGCCGCGCTGTGGGGGGAACTCGAGGATCTGCGCCGCCAACTGGACTCGGCGGCGGGGGAACTGGACGCCGTGCGCGCCGCGAGAGGAGACTCCCCGGCCGACGACGAACACGATCCTGACGGCTCGACCCTGGCCTCCGACTGGGCTCGGATCTCCGGCCTGGCACTCGCGCTCGGCGAACGACGAACGGGGGTCGAGCGCGCGCTCGAGCGCGTCGACGCGGGGACCTACGGCGTCTGCGCCCGGTGCGGCGGGCCCATCGGCCTGGCACGTCTCGTCGCCCTACCGGCCGCCGACCTCTGCATCGAGTGCGCGCGCCTCGTGGTGCGCTGAGACGACCGGGTCAGAGCGCGTCGAGGTAGTACCAGCGCCCGCCCTCGCGCACGAAACGGCTCGACTCGTGCTGGTCTCCTGCGCCGTCCGGCGAGCGGTAGAAGGCCCGGAATTCGACGACGCCCTCGGTGTCGAGCATCGATCCACGGTCGGTGGCGAGTATGTCGAGCCTGGTCCAGCGCCGAGCCGGATCGAGTTCGAGCGCGTTCGGTACGGTGGACGGATGCCACGTGCGCAGCAGGTATTCGGCGTCGCCCACGGCAAAGGCGGAGAACCTCGACCGCATGAGGCGCTCGGCGGTGGGCGCCGCGGAGTCCCCGCGGTGGAACGGCGCGCAGCAGGCGCCGAAGGTCTCGCCGCTCAAGCACGGGCAGCGGCCGGCCGGGGTCAGGGCGGCCCGGGGTTTGGGCGGAGTCACCCGTCCATTATCTTCCGCGATCGGCCGGGCGCGGATCCGCTCCCTCGGCGCGGTCGCCTGGGGCCCGGCTGACGATGGAACTCGACGAGTACTCGAGCCTGGATGCCGTTGCCCTGCGGGAGCTGATCCGCGCCGGGACGGTGGGCGCCGCGGAGGTGGAGGCGGTCGCCCGACGCGCGCTGCTCGCGGTCGACGCCGACCTGAATGCCCTGACACTGCCGCTCTTCGACCCCGCACTGGGCCACGATCCGCACGGGCCACTCGGCGGAGTGCCCTTCGTGATCAAGGACAGCAGCCCGTTCGCGCGTGGAGTTCCCTTCGCCCTCGGCAGCCGAGCGATCCGCGGCGTTGCCCGGCAGGATCACCCCATGATGGAGCGCTTTCGCGCCGCGGGTCTCGTGACTCTCGGCCAGTCCACGGCGCCCGAGCTGAGCCTCAGCTTCTCCACCGAATCGGTGCTCCACGGTCCGACGAACAACCCCTGGGCGCCCGACAGGGGCGTCGGCGGGTCGAGCGGGGGAGCGGCCGCCCTCGTCGCCGCCGGCGCGGTTCCGCTCGCCCATGGCAACGACGGGGCCGGTTCGCTGCGCATCCCGGCATCCTGTTGCGGCATCGTCGGGCTCAAGCCGAGTCGCGGGCGCACGCCCGACGGGCCCGGCAGCCCCGTCGGCCGACCGGTCGGCGTGGAGTTCGCGCTCTCGCGGACCGTGCGAGACACGGCGCACCTGCTGCAGGCCGTCAAGTCGCCCCTCGGGCGCGGTGGTTCGTTCGTGGATGACCTCCGGTCCGATCCCGGCCGACTCCGGATCGCCCACACGACCGACGCCTGGTCCGGCGTGGCCATCGACCCCCAGGTGGCTGCCGTCACGGTCGCGGCGGCGAGCGTGCTCGAGTGGATCGGCCATTCGGTCGTCGCGGCCACTCCGGGCATCGACCATGACTCGGTCGTGGAGGCGGAGATGCTCGGCGTCGTGGCCGCGGGCACGGCGCTTCTCGGCGCCCCCGTGCAACCGGCGCAGGACCGGCTCGAGGCGGTCTCACGGCGGGTGTTGGCGGAGACGCGGGCGTTCACCCCGGAGGACTGGGCGAGATCCGCAGACGCACAGGAAAGGGTCACGCGCGCCGTCGATCGGTTCTTCGGGGGCTTCGACCTGCTCGTCAGCCCCACCCTCGGTCGCCTCCCGGCGCGTCACGGCGAACTCGACTACGACAACCCCGAGTACTCGGTGCGGGACTGGCTGCGCCGGATCTTCGAGTACGGCCCGTTCACCGCTGCCTTCAACGTGTCCGGCCACCCGGCCATCAGCCTGCCATTGGGGGAGAGCCGGGAAGGGCTTCCCATCGGAGTGCAACTCGTCGCGCCGCTGGGACGGGAGGATCTGCTCATCCGCGTCTCGGCGCAGCTCGAGCAGGCCATGCCCTGGAGCGACCGTCAGCCGGCGCATTTCGCGGGGTGAGCCGCGCCGTCGGCGTGATTCGGCACGAACTGCAACCGAATTATTGCTTTCGCTGGTCGGTTAATGCAACTATTGAGTTGCAGTAATCGACCGAAGGGACCAGAATCATGACCATGACAGCAAACGAACCGTCCGTCGTTCACGACGAGGCATTCACCGTGAGCCGCACAATCGACATCTCCGCATCGCCCGAGAAGGTCTGGGCCGCGCTCACCGAGGCAGAGCACATCGCGCGCTGGTTCCCCCAGGAGGCGGTGCTCGACGACGTCGCCGTCGGTGCCGGTGGCGTCTTCTCCTTCGACGGCTTCGGCGACCAGGCGATCCGCATCGAGGAGCTCGATGCACCGCGGATGATCGCCTACCGCTGGAGTGCGGGCCCCGGCCCGCTCGATGCCGACCATTCCACGGTGTTCCGCTTCACCCTCGAACCCCAGGGTGAGGCAACGCGGCTCACGGTTGTCGAGTCCGGGTTCGAGACCATGGCCGACCCGGCTGCGAGCATGGAGGAGCACCGCGGCGGGTGGGATTCCGAGCTGGACGAGTTGGTGGCCTATCTCGAGGGTGGCTCGTGACCGCGAGCACTCTCGTTCCGGTGTTCGCCGCGCTCGGCGACGAGACCCGGTGGAGCATCCTCGTGGCCCTCGGCGGGGGAGACGCGTCGGCGTCCGCCCTCGCCGGGCGGCTCCCGGTCACCCGCCAGGCCATCGCGAAGCACCTTGCGGTGCTGCAGCAGGCCGGTCTCGTCGAGTCCGTGCGGGTGGGCCGCGAGCTGCGCTACCGAGTTCTCGGGGCGCAGTTGACCGAGACCGCCCGACGCCTCGACCAGATCGGTGTGGAGTGGGAGCGCCGCCTGGCCGCGATCAAGCGGATCGCGGAGGGGCTGTAGCCCTCTCGTCGCCGGGTGTCTCGGTCTCGTCGACACGATCACGACCGGCCAAAGCGGAGGGGAGCCACCCCTCCACTCTCAATCGTCGAGCGGCTGACGGAATTCTGGCGGTGATGCGCTCGGAACCGGGTGTCGTGCCTGTGGTCGCGGTGCTTCGCGGGGTCAGCGATCGAGTTGCATCCGCCGCCAGGCGAGGGCCGTGGCGAGAACGGCAGCTCCAGCGAATGGGACGAGAAGGAGCAACTGAGTCGGGGTGACCTCGGAGCCGCCGGAGACGGCCCACAGCGCCGGAGCCGCCAAGGGCATCCACCCTCCTAGGCCTGCGAGAACGGAGACCTGCGCGACGATCACCAGAGCGATCGCGACGCTGACGCCGCCGAGGACCGAGCGACTCAGGGTCGCCGCCCAGGCGACGGGGAGGGTGATCGCCACCGACATGACCCCCAGTGCGACCTGCCGGGCGAGAGTCGCCCAGTCGTCGTCACTCAACGCGCCGAGTCCGGCGATCGTGCCGACCAGGATGAGAACGAGACCGAGGAGAACACTCATGGCGACTGCCCACGCGCCGTAGACCACCAGCTTGGCCAGGGCGATGCTCGAGCGTCGCACCGGGAGGGCGAACAGTCCCGTGATCGTGCCGTCGCCGAACTCCCGTCCGAACATCCAGGCGAGCACGACGGCGAAGCCGCCCAGTCCGCCGGCACCGGTGATCTGGGCGGCACCGAGGAGGAATCCGTGCCAATCGCCCGTCGCCACGGGCCCCAGTTTGGCGAGTAGCTGCGGATCGGTGGAGTGCGCGGCGAGCAGCATCGAGCCGCTCACCACGGAAATGCCGACCACGATCGCGATCGATCCGACTCTTCCGACGGTCGATGCGGCGAGCTTCACGACTTCCGCCCACATTGCCGCCCTCATCGCGCGGCCACTTCGTCGTCGATCCTGACGGCCTCGAAGAACGCGTGCTCTATCTCCGGGGTACCGGGTTCGAGCTCGCCGATGAGGCGTCCCGCGTTCATTACGACGATGCGATCGGCGATCCGAGCCACCTCGTCGAGATGGTGGCTGCTGACCAGGATTGCCGCTCCGTCGCCGGCCCGGCGCAGCAGACTCTCGCGGAGCCGAATGACTCCAGCTGGGTCGAGCGAGTTGGTCGGCTCGTCGAGCACGATGATGCTCGGATCGTGTTGGAGCGCGGCGGCGAGTCCGACTCGCTGCTTGTTGCCGAGGGAGAGCGCGCGAACCCGACGAGACGTGTATTGCTCGAGGGCCAGCTCCGTGACTATGCGACCGACAGTTGCATCGATGTCCACCACTCCGCGCAGCCGGGCGCTCAGCTGCAGGTTGCGGCGTGCGGACAGTTCCGGGTAGGTGAGCGGGTACTCGACCAGGTGTCCGACCTGCGCCCACGCGTCGTTCGGAGCTTCGGCCACCAGGTGCCCGTGCAGTCGAACCTCCCCGCTGTCGGGACGCAGCATGCCCAGCAGCAGACGCATCAAGGTCGACTTGCCGGCACCGTTCAAACCGACCAGCGCGACAATCCGTCCCGCGGTGAGTTCGAGGTCGAGATCGAACACGCCGGCACCGTTCGCGAAGACGCGCGTTGCTCCGCTGGCGACAAGCGCTCTGGTCATCGCGGATCACCCAGCAGGACGCGTCGCGCGGCGTCGATCGCCGTGGCCAGGTCGGCATCCTCCCCGTCCGCCCAATCCAGCAGGGCCGCGCTCAGGGCACCCATCGTTGCCGCAGCGGCGATGCGGGCATCGGTTCGTTCCGCGCCCCGCTCGGCGAGAGCCCCTGCGATCGCCGCCTCGGTGGCCGCGTTGTTCCGGGCGATGGCACCGCGAAGGGACGGAGTGCGCGACACGATCCGCAGTCGCTCTCGAACCTCACCGCTCGGTGGTGACGGGATCGCCTTCCAGCTCTCTACCACGCCGCCGATGGCCGCCGTGATGGGGGAGAGGTGCGCCGGCTGACGGGTGATCGCCTCCGCAATGAGCGGGTCGTAGGGATCGGCGAGCAGCACCGAGTCCTTGGACGGGAAGTACCGGAAGAATGTCATCTCCGTGACCCCGGCGCGTTCGGCGACGGCCGCCGCCGTCGTGGCGTCGTAGCCACTCTCCTGGAAGAGATCAAGCGCTGCGCGCATCAACGCAGCGCGGGTACGGTCGGCCTTGCTCATGAAGATATGTTAGCGGCTAACATTCTCCAACGCCAGAGCAGGCGCCCCTCGACGCGCCAGGGTCCACGGTTGTGGCGAGTGGACGCTGGGTCACTTCGCGGCCCTTGCGTCGGCGATGCGCTGTCGGGGCGAGCTGCGACCTGTTCGAGCCCGTCTCGTGCCCATGGGTCAGCGAGAGATTTCTGGAGGGGGAGAGCGTGGTCGTTTTCCCACTGTGGGTGGTTTTCCCACTTTCTTCGCTTCTTACTTGACATAATGAACATTATCAGCGCCGATAATGCGGGACGGCGCCGGCTAGGAGGATCCGTCTGGCCAGGTCCAGGTTGGCCACGGCATCCGCCCTCACGGCCTCATCCGGCGGCCCTCCCGTCCGAAATCCATGCATTCCTGCCCGACGCGCCGCAGCGGGGCGCCGACACGCCGAGGTAGGCGGAGAAATGCATGGATTTCGGAAGGGGCTCGGGCGCATTACTTGACATAATGCGACGCTATTCCCCCTCGGTGAGCCCCAGGAAGATCTCGATGGCCTCGACGGCGAGGGCGTGATCGGCGGCCTGGGCCAGTCCGGACACCGTGACCGTGCCGATCGGGCCCGCGTCGCGGATCGCGATGGGGAACGATCCGCCGTGGGCGGCGTAGACGGTGAGGTCGTTCCAGGCGCGCTCCTCGAACGGGGTGCCGGTTGCGCGGTGCCGCAGCCCGACCAGGAACGAACTGTTGCCGAACCGGCGCACGGTGCGCACCTTGCGCGCCACCCACTGGTCGTTGTCGGCCGCCGTGCCGGCCAGGGCGGCGTGGAAGAGCTGCTGGTCGCCTCGCGTGATGTCGATCGTCACCGGGAGGGATCGCTCCTTCGCGATCGAGACGAGCAGGCTTCCGAGCTCCCAGGCGTCGTCGTGGGTGAAGCGCGTAAAGAGCAGTCGCGCCTCCTGGGCTTCGATCTCGGCGATCTGGTCGGTGGTCTCGGTCATGAGAGTGCCTTTCGGATGCGGTTCAGTTGGAGGAAAGCTGGCGGCGGATGAGCTCCACCAGCTCGAGGGGCTCGTACGGTTCGGTCGTGTCGAGGAGTTCCTCGAGCGTCCACCAGCGGTGTTCGAGCACGTCGACGTGCTCCTCCGGCGTCCAATTCGCCCGCGAGGGCTCGAACGCCGACGTGCGCGTGACGTAGTACTCGGCGTGGCCCGTGTCGTGGTCGCCGCCCTCGAAGTCGACAGTGAAGTCGAGCGCCCAGATCGGCTCGCCGAGATCGGCCGGGTCGAGGCCCGTCTCCTCGTACAGCTCGCGGCGGGCGCCGTCGGCGTGGCTCTCCCCCGGCTCTACTCCCCCGCCGGGGGTGATCCAGCGCGTCGGCTGCGCCGGCACTGATCCCTTGGTGAGGAAGAGCAGAAAGCGATCGTGCTCGTCGAACACGAGGATGCGCGAGGTGAGCCGGTGGCGATCGATCACGCGTCCACTCTATTCGGGCGGATCGGCCTGGTCGCGCGAATTGGCGCCCGACGGGAGGTGCTTCGCCCACCAGTCGAGAATCGCCTCGAACCGCTGCAACCGATGCCTCGGGCGCCCGCTGCGGCTCAGCTCGTGGTTCTCGCCCGGGAAGACGAGCAACTCCGTCTCCACTCCGTTCCTGGCGAGTTCCGCGTAGTAGCGCTCGCCCTGGGAGAGCGGGCAGCGGAGATCGTCGGCAGAGTGGATCACGAGCGTGGGCGTGGTCACCTGGCGCACGACGGCCTGGGGGCTCTGCGCGCGGATGCGCTCCGGGTCGATCCCGGTGTACTCGTCGCTGAAGAACGAGCCGATGTCCGAGGTGCCGATGAACTGCTCGGGGTCGAGGTAGCCGCGCTCCACGATCGCGGCCGCGAAGCGGTGGTCATGGGCGATCGTCCATGCGGTGAGGTAGCCGCCGTACGAGCCGCCCATGATGCCGACCCGGTCGGCGTCGAGCCCGGGCGTCTGCGCGATCGCGCCATCCAGGAAGTCGATCACATCGGTGTAGTCCAGGGTGCCCATCTGCTGACGGATCGCCCGGCCGTGCTGTTCGCCGTAGCCGGCGGAGCCGCGCGGGTTGCAGAGGACGACCGCGTAGCCCGCATCCGCGTAGACCTGGGACTCGTCGAGGAAGGAATTCTCGTACTGCGCGAACGGTCCGCCGTGGATGGTGAGCAGCACCGGATGCGGCCCCTCCCCCTCGGGTTCGACTACCCAGCCGTGCACCGGGTAGCCGTCCCGGGCCGAGACGGTGATCTCACGGGCGCCGATGACGCCCGTCTCGCGGAGTCGCGCCGAGAAGTCGGTGATCGCCGTGAGCACTCCCCCGGCCAGCACTCCGAGGTCACCCTGGGTGGCCGGGCCGCGGTGGCTCACGAGGATGCGCTCCCCCACCGCGTCCTGTCCGGTGATCTCGAGGTCGCCGCTCGTCAGCAGAATTGAAGTTCCATCACGTTGCACGCCGAGGAGTTGCACGCGGCCGCGGCTGCGTACCCGCACGAGAGCCGTGTCGCCCGCCAGGCTGATGTCCGCGCCGGCCTCGCCGAGGTCGAGGGTCTCGTCGGTGAGTCGCCGCATCGCGCCCGACGGATCGAGAAGGTAGAGCGACGCCGGTCGCCCGATGAAGTCGCGACCGGATTCGCCGAGTTCGCCGGCGAGGAAGTAGAGCGACCCGTCGGCGGCGAACGCGAGCGCCTGCACGTCGAGGTTCGCGCCCTGGGGAGAAATGCGCACGGGGGAAATGCGCCCGGGGTCGCCCGGGGCGCCCATGTCGAGCGCGATGGAGAAGATCTCCGAGACGAGATCGAGGTCGCGGTTCGCGTGCCTGGCGGAGACGACGGCCAGGCGAGACCCGTCCGGCGAGAAGGCGATCGCGCCGTGCTCGAAGTCACCGGTGGTGAGCTGCCTGGCCTTCGGGGCGGCGGCGGGCGCCTCGGGCGACGGCTGGTCGACGGATGGCGCGGCCGGGTAGTCCGGCTCGCCGGCGGGCGACGGCACCGGCACGAGGAACACCTGCGACCGCCGGTCTGTCGTGTAGCCGACCCCGTTCGACCGGAAATTGAGCGTCGTGATGCGCCGCGCCGGCTCCGCGGCGGGGCCGAGGAGCTTGACCGTGCCGTACCGGCCGGCCTCGGGCACCCGCGAGACGAAGGCGATGGACTCGGAGTCCGGCGACCACCGGAAGATGCCGACGCCGAGCGGCTGGTCGGTGACCTGCACCGGCTCGCCGCCGGCGGCATCCATCACGAAGACCTGGGCCGGCGCGTCACCGACCACCCGGAGAAAGGCGAGCCGCGCCCCGTCCGGCGAGAACCGCGGGCTCGAGTCGTTGAGGCCCCGGCTGGCCCGGCGCGGTGCTCCGCCGTCGAACGGCACGCTCCACAGCTGCCCGACGTAGCGGTCGGCGGCGAGGTCGGGCCTCGACACCGCGATCACGGCACGAGAGCCGTCCGGATGAATTGTGGGGCGGGAAAAGCTGGACAGCAGGGGCAGGTCGGTGGCTTTCATCCCTTACGAGTGTACGGACCGACCGCCGCGGGCGGTCGCGGCCCGGGCGCGCCGTGCGGGACCGACGACTTAGGCGCCGACGAAGTCGCTCACGTCGCCGACGAGGCGGGTGTGGTCGGCCGGGATCGGATCGACCACGGCGAGGGCGATCTCCGCGGCGAACTCGCTCACGTTGTACAGCTTGCCCGCGGAGTCCTTGCGGGCGCTGATGGCGCCCGGGTTGGCCCGCTCGAGCAGGGTCGCCGTGATCGTGCCCTCGATCATGTCGCCGGAGACGACGACGAATTCGATGCCCGCCTCGTCCAGCATCGGGATCATGGCGCGCAGGGCGTCCTCGCCCGCCCGCTTGCTCAGGGCGACCGGGAGGTACTCCGGCATGGTCGGGGTCGTGGCGATGAAGTGCGCCTGGTGGCTGGTGATGAAGACCACGCGGGATCCGGGGGCGAGCAGCGGCAGCGCGGCATTCAGCAGGGCAACCTGGGCGTCCCGGTTGAGCTGCATGGCGTAGTCGGCGGCCATGCCCGACTCCATTCCTCCGCTCGCGTTCAGCACGAGGATGTCGAGGCCACCCCATTCGCTCTGGATGGTGTCGAAGAGGGTCGCGACGGAAGCCGGGTCGGTGAGGTCCGCGCCGATCGCGATCGCCGAACCGCCGGCCGCGACGATTTTGTCCACCAGCTTGAGGGCGCGGGCCTCCTTGTTGCGGAAGTTGATCACGACGCTCGCGCCGGCCTCGGCGAGGTAGGTGGCGGTGTCGGCGCCGATTCCGCGGGACGAGCCGGTGACGAGGGCGCGAAGTCCGTCGAGGGAACCGGCGGCGAGGGGGTTGGTCACGGGAGTGCTCCTGATGTCGTGGGCGGCCGCGCGACGTGCCGGCTTCGGGTCCTGAGAATACCAACAACCAGCAAGTGGAGGTTCTCTCGTGGTGATAGTTTCGGTAGAACACGATGCACAAGGGGTGCCCGCGATGGCCACTGACTTTCTCAACACCTACGCCTGGATCTTCTGGCTGGGCCTCATCCTCATCTTTGTGATCATCGAAGTGTCGACAGTCGACTTCACCTTCCTCATGATCGCGATCGGAAGCGTCGGCGGGCTCGTCTCCGGGCTCTTCGGGCTGCCGTGGTGGGCGCAGATCATCGTCGCCGGTCCGCTCTCGCTGCTTCTCCTCTTTCTCGTTCGACCACCCCTCCAGCGGGCCCTGCGGCGAGGATCCGACCGCACCCCGAGCAACGTCGAGGCCCTCCTCGGGCTCAGCGGCACGGTTCTCAAGGACTTCGTCGAGGGGCACGGCCAGGTGCGGCTCGCCAACGGCGAGATCTGGACGGCCAGGCTCTCCCTGACCACCGAGAAGCACCCGGTCGAGTCCGGCGAACGCGTCGTCGTGACGGCAATCGAGGGGGCGACCGCACTGGTCGTGCCCGCTGAAAGGAATGCATTGTGACTACCGCTGAACTGGTCGGCCAGATCGTCCTGGTGATCGTGCTGGTGATCATCGCGATCTTCGTTCTGGTGATCCTGTTCCGGGCGGTGAAGATCATCCCGCAGGCCAGGGCGGGTGTGGTCGAGCGCCTCGGCAAGTATCACAAGACGCTGATGCCCGGCCTCAACATCCTCGTGCCCTTCATCGACCGGGTCCGGCCGCTCATCGACATGCGCGAGCAGGTCGTCTCCTTTCCGCCGCAGCCCGTGATCACCGAGGACAACCTCGTGGTGTCGATCGACACGGTCGTCTACTTCCAGGTGACCGACGCCCGCGCCGCGACCTACGAGATCGCCAACTACCTGGGCGCGGTCGAGCAGCTCACCACCACCACCCTGCGAAACGTCGTCGGCGGGCTGAACCTCGAGGAGGCCCTCACCAGCCGCGACAACATCAACGGACAGCTGCGCATCGTGCTGGACGAGGCGACCGGCAAGTGGGGAATCCGAGTCGGCCGGGTCGAGCTCAAGGCGATCGACCCGCCCCTCTCGATCCAGGACTCGATGGAGAAGCAGATGCGCGCCGAGCGCGACCGCCGGGCGCAGATCCTCACCGCCGAGGGAACCAAGCAGGCCGCCATCCTGCAGGCCGAGGGCTCCCGCCAGGCCGCGATCCTCGAGGCGGAGGGCTGGGCCAAGGCGCAGGTGCTGAGGGCCGAGGGCGAGGCCCAGGCCATCACCACCGTCTTCGGAGCCATCCACAAGGGCGACCCGGACAGCAAGTTGCTTGCCTACCAGTACCTGCAGATGCTGCCGAAGATCGCCCAGGGCGACTCGAACAAACTCTGGATCATCCCGTCCGAGCTCACCGAGGCCGTCAAGAGCATCAGCGCGGGCTTCCTAGGAAACCAGGGTGGCACGCCGCCCACCGCGTAGGGGTCGCGCAGACGGCGGGGACGTCGCGGCGAGCGAGTACTTCGCGTCGGCTCCCCCGCGGATTCTCGCGCACCGTGGGCTCGCCCTCGCGGCACCGGAGAACACCCTGCTCGCCTTCCTCTCGGCGCTGGCGCTCGGCGTGACCCACCTGGAGACCGACGTGCAGGTGTCCAGGGATGGAGTCGCCGTGCTCGCCCACGACGCGGACCTGGCGAGACTCGTCGGGCGAGCGAGTCGAATCGACGAACTCACCGTCGCGGAGCTGAAGCGCATCGACCTCGGTGCCGGGCAGACGTTCGCGACGCTTGCCGAGGCACTCGACACGTTTCCCGAGGCGTGTTTCAACATCGATCTGAAGGCGCCAGGATCGGTGGGGCCGGCGGTCGCGGCGATCCTGGCGGCCCGGGCAACGACTCGAGTGCTCGTGACCTCGTTCAGCGAGTCCCGGCGGCGAGCCGCGATTCGGGAGCTTGCCGGGGTGGCGACGTCCGCGTCCGCCGCGACGATGATCCTGGCCCTCGCCGCCGCGAAGCTCGGCCTTCGACCGCTGGTGCGCCGGGCGCTCGCCGCGGTGGATGCCGTGCAGGTGCCCGAGGCGCTGCGCGGAATCCGGGTCGTGACGCCGCGCACGATCCGGGCCTTTCACGACGCCGGCGTCGAGATCCACGTCTGGACTGTGAACGACGAGGGCGACATCGAGCGGCTTCTCGAGCTGGGCGTCGATGGGATCGTGACCGACCGGTCGGACCTCGCCTTGCAAATAGTCAAAAAACGGTTAATAGTCCGCGAATAACCTGAGAAACAGCTGGGAAGACTCGGCGATGGAAAGGATACGTCCAGCTTCGGGGTTTATAACTGGGAATGCATCGCGAGAGAGGACCACACAATGGCGGATCGCAGTTTGCGCGGAATGAGGCTCGGATCCCAGAGCCTTCAGAGTGAAGAAGGCGT
>NZ_JAYSJZ010000019.1:0-32000 GCF_043726815.1 Lacisediminihabitans sp. | reverse complement strand
GACCATCCCACCAACCTGGGGACGTCGGTACGCGAAGGAGGCGAAGGATGTGCCGTACTGCTCCGACCACCGGACGGTCGACCTCGCGGGCGAACTAATAAGCACCTTCATCAACATAGTCTTGCACAACGAGGTCTCCGGCAAGAGCTGGACCCCGGGTTCGCTCGTCTGGAGCTGACCGCTGGCGCTCTGCCCGATCCTGGGCCATTTCTGGGCCATTTCCGGGCCATTTCCGGCCCGGAAACCAACTGCGACCAACTGCGACCAATCAGAGAAATACCTGATCAGAAGGATGTCGGCCATATATATACTGTGTGAAATCCCCCTCTGGATCACTGAAAATCGAAAGGTCACCGGATCGACGCCGGTCGGAGCCACTGTCCCATTTCCCGGCTTCTACGGGGGGTGGGACTTTTTTTATGCCGTCGTGGGCCGAGGAGTCGCTCGTTCCGGCGCGCGGGTACGGTGGTCGAGATGAACATCAAGACCGAGCGCGGCAGGCAAACCCGCGAGACACTCATTGCTGCCGCCCGCGCTCTCTTTGCCGAGCGAGGCTATGACGCGACCTCGATCGAGGCGGTGCTCGAGCAGACGGACGTGAGTCGCGGTGCGCTGTACCACCACTTCGGTGGCAAGGAGGAGCTGTTCGCCGCCGTTCTCGACGGCATCTACGACACCATCGACGAGCGGGTTGCCGTCGCCGCGGCGAATCAACCCAACGCGAGCGCGGCGCTCCAGGCCGGCTGCCTGGAGTGGATCCGGATGGCCAGCGATCGCGCCGTGGGCCGCGTGCTCCTCATCGACGCGCCGGCGGTGCTGGGCTGGACGCGCTGGCGCGCCATGGACGAGGCGCGCACGCTGCTCTCCATCCGCACCGCCCTGGAGTCTGCGGCCCGCCACGGCAGCCTGGCCGAGGACCACGTCGACTTCTTCGCGCACGCCCTCCTCGCGAGCATGAACGAGATCGCCCTCATGATCGCCCAGAGCGCCGAACCCGCGGTCACCTCCGCACGTGCGGAAGGCGCGGTCGCCGAGCTGTTCCGCCGGATCCTGCTGCTTCCGTCGAGCTGATTCGGGCCTCGGGCACACAAACCGACTGTCGGTATGTATAGTGGGATCCGGGTCGCCTGAGCGATCCTCCGCTCCGACGATCGGTGACTCATGTCAGCAACAACATCGGCAGTCCGTGTCGGCCTGGACGGGCTGAGCAGGGTGTCCCCGTCGCTGGGCGGTCGAGCGTCCCTGTTCTTCTTTCGCCGCGCCTTCGGACGCGCGCGCGTTCGCGAGTCGGAGGCCGCCGTTCACCGGACCGCCGTCGTGGAGCACTTTCGCGAGGCCGGTCTCGACGTCGTGACCTACCGCTGGGGCAGCGGCGAGCGCCCGGTGCTGCTGCTGCACGGCTGGAAGTCGCGGTCGTCCCGCTTCGCGCTCACCGTCGCGGCGCTGGTGGAGCGCGGATACAGCCCGCTGAGCTTCGATGCCCCTGGCCACGGCGACTCCGCCGGCAGCGGCAGCACCGTGCTCGACTACCAGCGGGTCTCCCAACACCTCCAACGGCGGTATGGACCATTCGAGTCGGTGATCGCCCACTCGTTCGGAGTGCTGGCGGCGTTCTATGCGATCGGTCAGGGCCTGCGCACCAAGAGCCTCGTCGCGCTCGGCGGGGTGAGCAGCTTCCCGTTCCTCGTCGAGGAGTTCGCCCGGCTCACGGGAATCGGCCCGCGAGCGGGAATGGCGCTGCGCGCCTCCATCTCCCGCCATCTCTTCCCCCACCTCGACCCCTGGTCGAGCTTCGACGCGACTCGCACGACGGGATCCGTCGACGTGCCGATCCTGGTCATTCACGACGAGGACGATCCGACCGTGCCGGTGGTGCATTCGGAGCTTCTCGAGGCGGCCTTCGGCCCCCAGCTTCGGGCGATTCGCACCCGCGGTTTGGGCCACCACCTCATGTCGAAGGAGCAGCTCGTTCCCGAGATCCTCGCGTTCGTGCGACTCCACGACCACGAGGAGGCGCGATGAGCCACGCGCTGGTCGTCCCCGACATCCGCTCCGCTCACGCGAGGGCGTTGGCCCTGGCCGACTCCGTCGTGGCGGAGGCCATCGGTCTCGACACTCCCCGGCTCCGCACCCCCTGCACGGAGTGGGACCTCGAGCACCTGCTGCGGCACATGATTCACGACAATCTCGACTTCGCTCGTGCGGCGCTCGGGCGAGCACCGGAGGAATCGGCTCGGCTCGCCCCTGGCGAAATCCTCGCCGAGTGGCGAAGATCCGCGCGGGAGCTCGCCCGGGCGGTCGCCGGCGCGCCGAGCTCCGCCGTGATCCTCATGCCCGAGGTGCGGGACGAGCCTCTGCCCGCGGACGTCGCCATCTCGTTCCAGTTGCTCGACACCCTGGTGCACGGATGGGACGTGGCCGTCTCGGCGGCACTCCCGTTCGCCTGCGACGCCGAGCTCGCGGGGATCATTCTCGGCATCGCCGAGCGGATTCCCGCCACCGCCGCCGAGAGGGCCCAGACCGGACTCTTCGCGCCGCCTCTGGCCGGGTCAGGCTCAGATTCGGACTTCGATCGCGCGCTCCGGCTGCTGGGCCGCGACCCCGCGTGGGCGCCCGCGATCGCCTGACGGGAGTCCCCCGCGGGGACCTTCGGCCCTCCGATTCATGCTCGCGCTCACTACGCTGGGCCGGCGGCAGGGCACCGGCGAGCGCCGATGAGTTGGGCTGCCGGGCAACGAGGACGCAATGGCCAGCGGTGACACCCTTCGACGGATGTACGCGGGCGGGCGGCCGAATCGGCGCGCTCGGGTGATGAATCGAATCGGGGCGGCGATCAACGCTCTCGGACTCTTCCCGCATTGGTCGGTGACCCTGGAGACCCTCGGCCCGAAGACGGGCAAGCCGCTGATTCTCCCCCTCGTCATCGCGAAGTACGACCATCGGGAATTCCTCGTCTCGATGCTCGGCCAGGGGTCACGTTGGGTGCGTAACGTGCGGAGCTCCGGCGGGCACGCCGTTCTCCGGGCGGGCCGACGCCGGCGGGTGCTGCTCCGAGAGGTGCCCTCGGAGGATCGAGCCCCCATCCTCAAGGCGTATCTCGCCCGAGCCCCTGGTGCTCGGCCGCACATCCCGGTCGATCGCCACGAGCCCGTCTCGCGCTTCGTGGACATCGCGGCCGACTACCCGGTCTTCGAGATCCTGGACGATCCGGTGTCCGCCGCTTGATGTTCGCGCCCGGACGCAGGACGATGGGCCACGGAGCGGAGCACCAGATGAGCACGACGGCGGCCGACCACGCGGCACTGACGCTGGAGCAGCAGGCCTCCCTGCTGTCCGGAGCGGACTTCTGGCGCACGCGGACTCTGCCGGGCATCCGCGCCATCCGCCTGGCGGATGGACCCCACGGGTTGCGGGTGCAGGCCGACGATGCCGACCACCTGGGCCTCAACGGCAGCGTGCCCTCCACCTGCTTCCCGCCCGCCGTGACCCTGGCGAGCAGCTGGGACGTGGACCTCGTGCGGGAGGTGGGTGAGGCGGTGGGACGGGAGGCCAGGGCGCTGGGCGTAGGAGTCGTGCTCGGCCCAGGCCTGAACATCAAGCGGCACCCGCTCTGTGGCCGCAACTTCGAGTACTACTCCGAGGATCCGCTGCTCTCCGGCCGCCTCGCCGCGGCGGCCGTGATCGGAATCCAGGGCACCGGTGTGGGGGCGTGCCTCAAGCACCTGGCCGTGAACAACCAGGAGCATCGTCGCTTCGTGATCGACGCCATCGTGGACGAACGCACTCGGCGCGAGCTGTACCTTCGCGGTTTCGAGATCGCGGTGCGGGAGTCCCGCCCGCGAATGGTGATGGCCGCGTACAACCGGGTGAACGGCGTGCACTGCACAGATGACCGAGAGCTCCTGACCGGAGTGCTGCGCGACGAGTGGGGCTTCGACGGCGTGGTGGTGAGCGACTGGGGCGCGGAGGCCGATCGGGTGGCCGGCATCGGTGCCGGCATGGACCTGGAGATGCCGGGCGGCCTCGACCGGCGGGCCGAGCTGCTGGCGGCGGTAACCGGAGGCGCTCTCAGCACGGAGGCGATCGGCGCCAGCGTGGCGCGGATCGGCGCCCTCGCGAACACGCTTCCCGGTCAGGACGGCACTCTCGCCGACCTCGTGGGCGACCACGACGCCCTGTCCAGGCGAGCCGCGGCGGCGAGCGCCGTGGTGCTCACCAACGACGGAGTGCTCCCGCTCGACCGCCGCCGCAGCATCGCGGTGATCGGAGCCTTCGCCGCGCAGCCCCGGTACCAGGGTGGCGGCAGCTCGCTGGTCAATCCGTCTCGCGTCACCACCATGCTCGACGCCTTCGCCGAGGCGGGCATCGACGTGGGCTACGCGCCCGGGTACGACCCCGACCGCTCGGAGCCGGATGCCGCGCTGATCGAGAACGCGGCCGTCGTCGCCGCCGCCGCGGACGTGGCGATCGTGATGGTGGGGCTTCCCGGCATCCAGGAGAGCGAGGGCTTCGATCGCACCACCCTGTCGCTTCCCTACCAGCACGACGACCTCGTCGCGGCGGTCGCGGCGGCGAACCCGCGCACGGTCGTGGTGCTGAGCAACGGAGCACCCGTCCTCATGCCGTGGCGGGCGAGCGTGTCGGCCATTCTGGAGTGCTACCTGGGCGGTCAGGCGAGCGGCGGCGCGGCGGTTGACGCCCTGCTCGGCGTGGTCGAACCGGCTGGCCGCCTCGCCGAGACGTTCCCGGCGGCGCGGGAGGATGTCGCGGCCGACCCGTTCTTCCCGGGAGGCACGCACCAGGTCGAATACCGGGAGGGCATCTTCGTCGGCTATCGGCACGCGACGACCGCCGGGGTGACTCCGCTCTTCCCGTTCGGCCACGGCCTCGGCTACGGCGCCACGTCCTGGTCCGGCGCGGCGGTGGACCGCGCAGACGCCTCCCCGGGTCAGGGCGTCCGCGTCTCCGTGACCGTCGAGAATGTGGGCGACCGAAGCACGAGCGAGGTGGTGCAGGTGTACTCGCGCGACCTGACGGGGACCGTACTGCGACCGCGTCGCGAACTGGCGGGCTTCGCGAGGGTGCGCCTGGAGCCCGGCGGGCGTCGCCTGGTCGACATCGAGATCGACCCGCGATCCTTCGCCTTCTGGGACGTGCGCGTTGGGGACTGGCGCACGCCCGGCGGCACCTTCGAACTCGAGGTCGCGCGATCGAGCGAGACGGTGGTCGCCACGGTCACCGTCGTCGTGCACGGGGACTGTTCGGATTCCGCGGAGCCGCCGACCACGCGGCCCATCGCCGCCAGCGACGAGGACTTCGAGCGTCGGCTCGGCCGCGCCATCCCGCAGCCCGCGCCCACGAGACCGTTCACCAGGGAGACCACCGTCGGGGACCTCTCGGTCACCGTCGTCGGACGGATGCTGCGGGCCGTCATCCGTCGAACCGCCACCTTTCCCGAGGAGTCCCGGCAGGACCCGGCGACCATGGAGATGATCAAGCGCACGACCGACGAGCTTCCGCTGCGCGCGCTGGTGCAGTTCTCGAACGGGAGCGCGTCCTGGTCGGCCATCGA
The DNA here is from genome assembly GCF_043726815.1 of Lacisediminihabitans sp. Taxonomy (NCBI): domain Bacteria; kingdom Bacillati; phylum Actinomycetota; class Actinomycetes; order Micrococcales; family Microbacteriaceae; genus Lacisediminihabitans; species Lacisediminihabitans sp. The sequence continues at coordinate 26,428 of NZ_JAYSJZ010000019.1, read as the reverse complement.
TTCCCTGATCGCCCTCGCGAACGGGCGGCCGTTCACCGCCGTCAGGGCGCTGTTCAGGCGACCGGGGTTCTAGCGCAGGGGATCACCGGTACTCGGGATTGAACCCGAATCTCTCCCCCGAGTTCCATTCCTTGCGCAGGTTGCCGTACGCGGGAATGCCGCCGGCGTCCTTCAGAATCCGGGCGAGATGCAGCAGGTTCCAGGTCATGAACGTGGTGTTGCGGTTGGTGAAGTCGTTCTCCGGGCCACCGGAGCCGGGGTCGAGGTAGCTGGGCCCCGGTCCCACCTCACCGATCCAGCCGGCATCGGCCGCGGGCGGGATGACGAAGCCGATGTGCTGGAGGCTGTACAGCGTCGACATCGCGGCGTGCTTCACCCCGTCCTCGTTGCCCGTGATGAGAGCACCGGCGGTCTTGCCGTAGTAGACGTACTGGCCCTTCTCGTTGAAGAGACCGCTCATCGCGTAGAGCCGCTCGATCAGCCGGCGGGTGACGGAGGCGTTGTCGCCCAGCCAGAGCGGCCCGCCCACCACCAGGATGTCCGCCGCGTCGATCTGGGGCCAGATCTCCTCCGGCCAGGCGTCCGCGGCCCAGCCGTGGTCGCGCATGTCCGGGAAGACCCCGGTCGCGACATCGTGATCGATGAGACGCACCGAGTCGACGGTGACGCCCTGGTCGCGCATCAGGGCGATGCTCCGATCCATCAGGCCCTGAGTGTGGCTGAGCTCGGGCGACCGCTTGAGCGTGCAGTTGATGTACACGGCTCGAAGGTCGCTGTGGTCGGTGGGGTTGTCCATTGCGGCTCCTCGTTGACGAAGTGGCTGCGTGCCAGTCCACCCCTCGATGCTGGCACTCGCGGGCGGCCCGCGGACGGTTCGATCCTTACGAACCGGTGACGGCTGACCCCGCTACCGCGACGGCCGGGTGCCGATGACTACTGTCGCGTCGAACTCCTCCGAGCCGGCGATCCTCGGGACCAGCCCGGCTCGCGAGAAGATTTCGGCGGTGAGCGGCGCCTGCCTCTCGCTCGCCTCCACGAGGAGGCTGCCTCCCGGTGCGAGCCAGCGCGGCGCCTCGGCGGCCACCCTCCGCTGCACGGCCAGGCCATCCGCTCCACCGTCGAGCGTCACCCGCGGCTCGTGCAGCCGGGCCTCCGGCGGCATCGTGCCGATCTTGTCGGTCGGCACGTACGGCGTGTTGCAGAGCAGGATGTCGATGCGACCTGCGAGAGACCGTGGCAGCGGGTCGAAGAGATCACCCTCGAAGACCCGGCCCGGGTCGAGGTTGCGGCGCGCGCACGCCACGGCGGCCGGTTCGATGTCTGACGCATACAGGTCGAGTCCGTCGACGGCAGCCATCAGGGCGGCGCCGAGCGCACCGCTACCGCAGCACAGGTCGAGGGCGACGGCCCCGGGGCGGGCGAGCGCGGCCGCCTCCCGCACGAGGAACTCGGTGCGGTGACGAGGGACGAAGACCCCGGGACCGACGGCGATCCGCAGCCCGCAGAACTCCGCCCAGCCGAGGATGTGCTCGAGCGGGAACCCGGCGACCCGGCGCGCAACCATGGCCTCGAGCTCGGCGGGGGACGCCCCGGCCGCCAGCAGCAGCCGCGCCTCGTCCTCCGCGAAGACGCAGCCCGCGGCACGGAGGGTGGCGACGATGGCGGGCTCGGAGAGATCGGGCGGGGTGGGGGACACGGGAACACCTTTCGCCCAGCCCGCGAGCTCTCGCGGGAGATCCGCGGCGCGTGCGTCCCTCCTAGACTATGCGCGTGATCTCGACAACGGATGTCCGGCTCGACGACGATCGCACCCTGCGGGTGCACGACAGTGCCGCCGGCACCCACGGCGCGTTCACGGTGCTGTGGCACCACGGCTCCCCGCAGACCGGGGCGCCCCTGACGCCGCTCGTGTCCGCGGCCGAGGAGCGCGGCATCCGCCTCCTCTCCTACGGCCGCCCCGGCTACGGTGGGTCGTCGCCGAATGATGGCCGCACCGTGGGTTCCGCTGCCCGGGACGTTGAGCAGCTGGCCGATGCCCTCGGCGTCGGGAGATTCGCCGTGCTCGGGGCGTCCGGAGGAGGTCCCCACGCGCTCGCCTGCGCGGCACTGCTGCCCGACCGGGTCACGGGCGCCGCCAGCCTGGCCGGACTCGCCCCCTTCGATGCGGCCGGCATCGACTGGTTCGCGGGGATGGCCTCCGGCGGTGCCTCCCTCCGGGCCGCCCGGCTCGGTCGGCGTCAACGCGAGGTCTATGAGGAGACATCCGAGTTCGACCCCGAGAGCTTCAACGAGCGAGATTACGCCGCCCTCGCGGTCGACTGGGCGTCGCTGGCCGAGGATGTCGGAGTCGCCTCGGCGCAGGGCTCGGGCGGCCTGATCGACGACGACCTCGCCTTCGTCGCGCCCTGGGGGTTCGGCGTGACGGACATCTCCACGCCGGTGCTGGTCGTGCAGGGTGGGCAGGATCGGGTGGTGCCACCCTCCCACGGCGACTGGCTGATGCGCAGCGTGAGGCGATCCGAGCTCTGGTACCGGCCCCTCGACGGCCACATCTCGGTTCTCGGCGCATCCGCGCTGGCGATGGATTGGCTGCTCGCCCATGCCGCAGACCGGTGAGCCCTGCTCGATCGCGCTCCGGGCCGCGCCCTAGCCCAGGTCTGTCTCGCCGATGCTGACGATGTCCGGCTCGCTCACGGTTCCCTTCACCACGCACGAGGCGATGGCCCCGTAGACCGGGTTCTGCGCCGTTCCGCCCGGGGGCTGGAAGTTCACCTGCACGGTGAAGCTGCCGTCGGCCTCGGCCTTCACGTTCGAGGCGTCGTACGGGGCGAAGACGGTGCCCGGATTCTGCAGGCCGTAGTTCGCGCGCTCGGCGGCCGCGCAGGCGAGCCAGGCATCCAGGGCGGTCAACGCGTCACTGGGGGAACGGGGAGCGGGTGACGCCGTCACCGTGGCGGTGACAGTCGGGGCCGGCGACGGCCCGGCGGCCGTCGTGGCGCATCCGGAGAGAGTGGCGAGCGCCGCGGCCGACATCAGAATCCCAACCAGAGCCTTCACCGTGACCTCCTCGCCGTGGATGCGGCCAGCCTAGGGCCGATCAGCGCCCGATCGGCGGAATCCGCGCCCCGCGGGTTGCTGGTGGTTGTCGGTCGCTGAGGCAACAATGGGGCCATGTGCGGACGCTTTTCGATGGACAAGTCCACGGACGACCTGATCGAGGAATTCGTGGCGGTCGGCGGCGACTTTCGGGACTGGCGACCGGGGTGGAACATCCGACCGACCGATCCGATCCTCGCCGTGATCGAGTCGGGCAAGGGCGGCGAGCCGGTGCGCCGGCTCGAGCTCGCGCGCTGGTCGCTCACGCCGTCCTGGTCCAAGACGCTCAAGATGAAGGTGCCCACGTTCAACGCGAGGAGCGAGAGCGCGGCCGAGAAGTCGTCGTTCGCGGCGGCGGTCAAGTCCAAGCGGGCCCTGATTCCGGCGTCCGGGTACTACGAGTGGCAGACCGATCCGGTGACCAACAAGAAGACCCCGTTCTACATCCACCCGGGCGAGGGCGAGGTGATGGCCTTCGCCGGACTGTATTCCTGGTGGAAGGACCACACGCTCGCCGATGACGACCCCAACCTCTGGACCCTCACCGTGACGATGCTCACGGCCGACTCGGTGCACACCCTCGACTACATCCACGACCGCAACCCGGTACCGCTGCCGCGCGAGCTGTGGGCCGACTGGCTGGATCCCCGCATCGAGGGCGACCAGTCGCTCGTCGACGCGGCGGTGGCCGCCGCGATCCCGGTCGCGGAGGCCCTCGAAATCACCGAGGTCGTGGCCGTGACGGATGACGCGCCCCGGCCGGTCGCCTGACCGGTAAGCGCCCGGGGATTATTTTCGACAGTTTTTTTGCTTTATACAGTGACAGCAAAGATTTTCGATCGGAAGGGGCCCCATGGCTACCGTTGAACTGACCTACGACGCATTCGAGAAGACCGTCGCGAGCGAGGGCATCACCCTCGTCGATTTCTGGGCCGACTGGTGCGGCCCGTGCAAGATGTTCGGACCGATCTACGACGCGGCGAGCGAGCAGCACTCCGACGTCACCTTCGGCAAGGTCGACACCGAGGCCGAGCAGCAGCTGGCCGGAGCGGCCGGCATCACCTCGATCCCCACGCTGATGGCGTTCCGCGACGGGATCCTCGTGTTTTCGCAGCCCGGCGCCCTTCCCGCCCCGGCCCTCGAGCAGGTCATCACGGCCGTCAAGGGTCTCGACATGGACAAGGTGCGCGCGGAGATCGCCTCGCAGGAGGCGGCTGCCACCCCCGAGTAAGCAGTCCAGCGTCGCCAGCGGACGGCCGACCAACCGTCAGCCGTCCGCCCAGCGGTCGGCGGTGGTCGTGCGGATGATCTCGAGCAGGCCGGCGCGCATCTGCGAATTGTCGGCGATGCTGGGGAAGAGATCCGCTTCCAGGTTCCTCGCGGCAGCCCACACCTCCTGGCCCTTGTCGGTGCGGGCGACCACGTGCCGTCTCCCGTCGCCCGGGTGCTTATGCCGCGCAACATACCCCTCACGCTCGAGCCGCTCGAGCGTGCGCGACATGGTCTGCGTCTCGACCCGCGCCCGGTGGGCGAGTTCCGTCTGGCTGAGGGTGCCGGATCCGAGCAGGTGAAGCACGATGAGCCCCGCGTGCGTGAGTCCCAGCTGCTCGAGGGCATCCACCCAGGCGTGTTCGACGAGCCGTGCGGCGGTCGAGAGCAGTCGGCCGGTGGGCCAGGACGCCATGGCGTCGGATTGCTGGTTCTGCGTCTCGACCATGTGACCAATTTACTGCTACCGTGAATTAGTCAGCTAGCTGATGAATGATTGCCAGAAGATTCACCGGGGAGTCCGCAGTGGATGAGGGCCGAGACACCGTCCGACAGGTCGTCGTGCTCGCGAGCGCCGTGATCGCCGTCGTCGGCGCGTTCATCGGCTCCGGGGCCGCGGGAGGAACACCGATTCAGAACGCCGCGGGAGGCGCGCTCGCCGCCGATGCCACCCCGATCGCGCCGGGAGGCCCGGCGTTCGCGATCTGGACGCCGATCTACCTCGGTCTGCTGGCCTACGCGATCTGGCAGTCGCTGCCCGCCCAGAAGTCGGATGTTCGGCAGCGCCGGCTCGGCTACCCGATCGCCGCCTCGCTCATTCTCAACGCCGTCTGGATCCTCAGCATCCAGTTCGGCTTTCTCGCCGCGAGCGTTCCGGTGATCGTGGCGCTGCTCGCGGTGCTCGTCTGGGCGTTCCGCATCACCCGGTCGTCTCCCCCGAAGAATCTGGTCGAGACCATCGTCGCCGACGGAACCGTCGGCCTGTACCTCGGTTGGGTGTGTGTGGCCACGGCCGCGAACATCACGGCACTGCTCGTGGCGGCCGGGTTCACCGGCTTCGGCCTCTCGGCGGACGCGTGGTCCGTGGTGATCATCGCCATCGCGGGGCTCGTCGGCGTGCTTCTCGCCATCAGCGGCGGGGGGCGGCTCGCCCCCACCCTCTCGCTGTGCTGGGGCCTGTCCTGGGTCGCGGTCGCTCGACTCACCGGCGACCTGCTCTCCGCCCCGACCGCGATCGCCGCGATCACCGCCGTCACGGCCGTCGTCCTTCTCACCGTGTTCGCCCGCATCCGCTCCCCGAAGGTGGCACTCGCATGACCTCAGCCCGCAGACGCTGGATCGGCCTCGTCTTCATCAGCATCGCCGTCGCGCTCATCATCGTCGACTCGACGATCGTCAATGTGGCGATCCCGTCGATCATCAAGGACCTCGGAATCACCTCGACCCAGGTGCAGTGGGTGCAGGAGAGTTACACCCTCGTCTTCGCCGCCCTGCTGCTCGTGTTCGGCACCCTTGCCGACCGCTACGGACGACGCCGGATGCTGCTCATCGGCGTCACCATCTTCGGCCTCGCCTCGATTCTCGCCGCGTTCGCCCAGACCGGCGACCTGCTCATCGGTTCGCGGGTGATCCAGGGCATCGGCGGCGCGATGGTGCTGCCCACCACGCTCTCGATCATCAACGCCACCTTCCGCGGTCGCGACCGCGGAATCGCCTTCGCCGTGTGGGGCTCGACGATCGGCGGCATGGTGGCGGTCGGTCCGCTCCTCGGCGGCTGGCTCACCACCTACTTCTCCTGGCGCTGGGCGTTCGGCATCAACGTGCCGCTCGGCATCGTCATCATCATCGGCACCCTGCTCTTCGTGCTCGAGTCCAAGGAGTCCGCCGACCCGCGGAGGGTGGATGTCGTGGGCGCGATCCTCTCGATCGTGACGAGCGCGACCCTCGTGTTCGGTCTGATCGAGGGCCGCACCTACGGCTGGTGGCTCACCAACAAGCCGTTGACGATCGGCGACTGGACCTGGCCGTTCGACCTGTCGATCATCCCCGTCACCTTCGCCGTCACGCTCGTGGCCGGCACCGCCTTCGTGCTCTGGGGCCTCCACCGGCAGAAGGTCGGAAAGACCACCCTCCTCGCGTTCAGCCTGTTCAGGATCGCGTCCTTCCGCAACGGCAACATCGCCGCCCTCATCGTGTCGCTCGGCGAGTTCGGCATCATCCTCTCCCTCCCCCTCTGGCTCCAGAACGTGCTCGGCTACGACGCCCTCCAGACCGGCTTCGTTCTACTCGCCCTCGCCATCGGCTCGTTCGTCGCGAGCGGTTTCGCCGGCGCCTTCGGCAACCGGGTCTCCCCCGTCACGATCGTGCGGGTCGGCCTGGTGGCGGAGATCATCGGCGTCGCCGGCCTCGGGTCGGTCATCTCGATCGATGCCAGTTGGCTGTCGATCGTGCCCTTCCTCTTCGTCTACGGCTTCGGAGTGGGACTCGCCACCGCCCAGCTGACCGGCGTGGTGTTGAAGGACGTGCCTGTCGACCAGAGCGGCCAGGGCTCCGGCACCTCGAGCACCGCGCGCCAGATCGGCTCGGCGCTCGGCATCGCCATCCTCGGAACGATCCTCTTCACGAGCGCCGGCACCGCCCTCGACGCGCGCCTGGCCGACCGCAACCTGGCCGAATCGGCTCGAACCCAGGTGGTGAACGCCGTCGTGGACAGTGCGGGCGCCGCCATCCCCGCCCTGACGAAGCAGAATGCGGATGTCGGCAAGGACGCGAAGATCGCCTTCAGCGACGCCACGCGGTACTCGGCATACTCCGCGGCGGGGTTCCTCGTGCTCGGCCTGCTCGCCTCGCTGCGCCTCAACGGGGTGTCCGTCCGGCGGGAAGAGCAGCTCGCGGCGGAGGCCGCGCCGGTGTCGTAACCGGCTACAGGGCGGGCTTGCGCACCTTGAGTGTCTTCTCGTCGATCGGCTTGGTGCCGCTCGCTCGCAGTTCGTCGTAGTACGCCCGCGCCTCGTCCTGCCGTTGCCGCTCGGCCCCGAGCGCGATCGGAGCGAGGAGGTGCTCCGGCGTGAACTCGAACGCCGCGACAAGGTCGAGGGCGTTGGCACGAAGTCGAGGCAACAGCCGCTCGTCGATGTACGAAGTGATCGCGAGCGCGCGTTGCGACGACAGCCTGCCGTGGATGAGATACCACGCGGCGTTCTTCTCGATCAGGCCGAGCCCGAACAGGTCACGGAGCCAGGTGAGCACCGTTCGTGTGCCCGCGTCTTGCACGGACTCGACGGCCTCGGTGAAGGCCTCCCACTGCAGCAGTTCGGCGTGCGCCCGCGCCGCCTCGATGAGCTCGTTCTGGTTGCGGTTGAAGAGTTCGGCCGCCTCCCGAGTGCCGAGCTTCGACGCCCCCTTCAGCCGACCGGCCACCTCCGCGACCATCGTCTGCACGCGGTCGGTGAGCAGTTGCCGCTGCGAGTCGCTGTCACGCACGTAGCCGACCGAACGCGCGGTCGAACCGAAGTCGGCGACGGTCTGCCCGAGACGACGCAGCCCCGAGCGGTTGATCGCCGCCTGACCGACCTGGTCCGCCACATACTGGGCGAGGGCGCCGGCGTTCGCGCCGGCGAACTTGCGGCTGTAGTCGGTGAGCAGCCGCTTCGCGACCAGCTGGAGCAAGACGTTGTTGTCCCCCTCGAACGTCACGTACACGTCGAGGTCGGCGCGAAGGCTTGTGAGCCGATTCTCGGCGAGGAAGCCCGCTCCCCCGCAGGCCTCGCGGGACTCCTGCAGGATGTCGAGGGCGTTCCAGGTGCTCAGCGGCTTGAGCGCCGCGGCGAGGGTCTCGAGATCCTGGCGGTCGGCGTCCGTGTCATGGGCTCCGGAGAACACACCGTCGAACTTGGCGAGAAGTTTCTCGTGGGCGAAAGACATGGCGTAGGTCGTGGCAAGGCGGGGCAGGAGCCGCCGCTGGTGCCGCTGGTAGTCGAGGATGACCTCCTCCTCGACGGTGCTCGATCCGGTGAACTGCCGACGCTCTGAGCCGTAGGTGATCGCGATCGTCAGGGCGAGCTTGCTGGCGACGACCGCGGCGCCGTCGAGGGACACCCTGCCCTGCACGAGGGTGCCGATCATGGTGAAGAACCGCCGACCCGGGCTGTCGATGGACGAGCTGTATCCGCCGTTCTCCGCGACGTCGCCGTAGCGGTTCAGCAGGTTCGTGCGCGGCACGCGAACTCCGGAGAAGTGCAGACGCCCGTTGTCTATCCCGTTCAGGCCGCCCTTGAGGCCGTCGTCCTCGCCTCCGACCCCGGGCAGGAAGGCACCGCTCGCGTCGCGGATCGGCACGAAGAAGGCGTGCACTCCGTGGTTCACGCCGAGCGTGATCAGCTGGGCGAACACGACCGCGGCGCGGCCATGGAGGGCCGCGTTGCCGAGGTAGTCCTTCCAGGCGGCGCGGAACGGGGTGTGGATCACGAACTCCTGGGCGTCGACGTCGTACGTCGCCGTCGTGCCGATGCTCGCGACATCCGACCCGTGTCCGGTCTCCGTCATGGCGAACACTCCGGGGGTCTCGAGGCTCATGATGCCGGGCAGGAACTCGCTGTGGTGGTACTCGGTGCCGAGATGCATCACCGCCGCCCCGAAGAGCCCCCACTGCACCCCCGACTTGATCTGCAGGGACGGATCGGCGATCACCAGTTCCTCGAATCCGGCGACGTTGCCGCCGTGGTCCTCCGAGCCGCCGACCGAGTTGGGAAAGGCGCGGTGTACGGACCCGTCGTCGACGAGCAGGCCGAGCTGCCCGAGCACCCGTGCGCGGTGGTCGGCCATGGAGAGGCCCTCGATTCGACGGAACTCGGGCCGCGACACGATCTCGCGCGAGTGGCGTCGGGCATCGGCCCAGGTGCCGAGCAGCAACTGGCCGAGGGCGACGACGTCCACGCCCTGGCCGGTGGCGGCGGTCGGCGTCGAGACGTTCTCGGTCGCTGGGCGGTCGGTCAACTGCGTCATTGTGAGTCCATTCGCACGGGAATAGCGGGTCGCTCCAACGCTACGAGCGTCGGCGGCCTTCGACAATGTGACGGTACGTCTTGCACCAAGTCGGGCGTGCGGATGCGCCGGGGCTTTGTGGGAACCAGACGAATCGTCGCGATGGAGGGGCTACGTGACTGCCCCAGGATGTTGGCTACCTGGCTGATGGGTGGGCGGGCTTCGATCGCGGGTTCGTCCCGGCCGGCCTGTCCCCGCCCCCGTGCGGCACTCCTTGCCCTTGGCGCAGGTTGTGCCGGACGGCTCCGGCGTCCACGGGCGCCCACCCGCAGGCTCCAGTTGTGCAGGACGGGTTGTGCAGGACGGTTCGGGCGGAACCGACGGGAGCGTCCTGCAGACCGGATCCGTCCGGGTGCCACACCCCTGCCGTGTCCTGCACAAGGTGTCCTGCAAAACTGGAGTCTGCGGGGCAGGCAACTAAGACTCCGGGGCCGTCCTGCAGATCACGACCCGACCGACGCGGGCAACGGGGCAGCATCAGCGTCGAAAAGGATGACCAACCAACCTGTCTGGTCAGCACCCCTAGGTGCGCTCCCGGCGGAAGAACCGCCTCACGCGCTCGGTGACGTTCGCCGGGGGCGGCTCGTTGTAGACACCGGCAAGCGGCTGGCCGCTCATCGCGTGGATGGCGCCCATGATCTCGTCCGTCGCCGCACGCCGGGCGCGGCCGGACTCGGCCGAACCGTGGCGGCTCACGTCGATGGGGAGCCCGAACTCCACGGTCACTCGAGCGAAGCGCGGGAGCTTCGAACCCACCGGCTGCAGGTTCTCAGTGCCGGTGAGGGCGACCGGCACCACGGGAGCGCCCGAGGTGAGCGCAAGCCAGGCCACACCGGTTCGCCCCTTGTACAGTCGCCCATCGAGGGATCGCGTGCCCTCCGGGTAGATCGAGAAGGCCTCCCCGCGGTTCAGCACCTCGAGTCCGCTGTCGAGCGCGAGCTGGGCGGCGGAACCGGCACCTCGCTCGACCGGTATCGCGCCGACTCCGGTGAAGAAGGCGCGAGAGAGCCAGCCGCGCACGCCCGTTCCCGTGAAGTAGCTCGACTTCGCCAGGAAGGAGACCGATCGGGGGGCGACGAGGGTGATCACCACGCTGTCGATGAAGGACAGGTGGTTGCTCGCGAGGATCACCGGGCCGGTCGCGGGCACATTCGGCCGCCCGATGATTTTCGGCCGGAAGAGCAGCCGGGCCAGCGGCGCGAGGAAGATCCTCGACAGTCGTTTCAGCACTGCGGCCTCCCGAATAGATTGCTCGCTCCACCATACGGAGCCGGTCATGCCCCGAGCCGCATATTCGATTCAATGGCGGCACCGTGTTGGCTATGATTCGAGTCGTTTTTGTGGGTGCGAAGCGGGGGTGCCAAGGGGGCACGCGGGCCCCAAAATGGGGGCCATCACAATGGTGACGGAAGCGCTACTCTAGGTCGAATCGAGTGATTACTGATCGTTCGTTCCGGCTTACCCCGTCGGAGCGTCGTGAGAGACATCTCGCGTGAGCAGTGGTCATCCGATTTCCCTGTAAACCCGAACTACAGGAATGATTCAATGACCCGAACATTGACGACCCATTCAAGCCGTTTTCCGCGCCCTCGTGCTGGACTTCGCCTACCTTCGCGCCGCAAGGTGTCACCGGTGGGTGAATCATGAGCGAGCTCGGCAACGTCCTTCCTGCTCGTGACATTACCCAGTCGGCGTATCGCGAGCGGTATCGACACGCCGACGCCTCGCAATCGTCGTCGGCGGCCATCGCCGGCACGGGAGTGTCCTGGGCCCGGCGCTTCCGCCGGAGACTCCTCGTCTCCGACACCATCGTGATCATCGTCGCGGTCGCGAGTTCGCTCGTCGCGCGGTTCGCCCTGGCCGCCGGCCCCGCCGGCGGATTCGGCATCTCGGTCGAATACGCCGGGCTGGCCGCCGTGATCGCCGGCGCCTGGATGGTGATGCTCGCGGCCTACCACTCTCGAGACGCCCGCGTCATCGGAGTCGGGTTCGCCGAATACAAGAGCGTGGTGAACGCGAGCTCGCTCACGTTCGGGCTGCTGGCGATCGGATTCCTCGTGTTCCAGGTACCAATCGCCCGTGGCTTCTTCATCGTGGCCCTCCCGGCCGGTCTCGGCGGGCTCCTGCTCGAGCGCTGGCTCTGGCGGCGCTGGCTCAACCACAACCGCGGTGAGGGCCACTACCTGTCGCGCGCCATCGTCGTGGGCGAGGCATCGGACGTCAGCTACGTCGTGCGGCAGATCGACAAGAAGTCCGGCGCCGCCTACAACGTCGTGGGCGTGGCTCTGCCGTCGAACGAGCGGCTCCCGATGCAGTTCGCCAAGCACTCGGTGCCGGTGGTCTCCGACCTCGAGAGCGTCGGGGCCGCGGTGCGCAACATGGGCGCGGATGCCGTCATCGTCGCCGGCGAACCCGCCGGTCGGGGTCACTTCATCCGTGACCTGGGCTGGGAACTCGAGGGCACCGGAGCGGAGCTCGTCGTCGCCTCCAGCCTCACCAACGTGGCCGGCCCGCGCATCCACTTCCGCCCGGTCGAGGGCCTGCCGCTCATGCACGTGGAGCTGCCGCAGTTCGAGGGCGGGAAGCACCTGCTCAAGCGGATATTCGATGTGACGATGTCGGGCCTCGCCCTGATCGTGCTCTTCCCCGTCTTCGCCATCATCGCCCTCGCCATTCGGCGCGACAGCGACGGCCCGGTGCTCTTCCGACAGGAACGGGTCGGCCGCAACGGCAAGACATTCAAGATGCTCAAGTTCCGTTCGATGGTGCAGACCGCCGAGGCGGACCTCGCCCTGCTGCTCGACAAGAACGAGGGATCCGGGCCACTGTTCAAGCTCAAGAACGATCCCCGCGTGACAAAGGTGGGCCAGATCCTGCGCCGGTTCTCCCTCGACGAATTGCCCCAGTTCTGGAATGTGTTCACTGGCGAGATGAGCCTCGTCGGCCCCCGGCCGCCGCTTCAGACCGAGGTGGAGGACTACGAGCGGCACGTTCACCGCCGCCTCTACATCAAGCCGGGGCTGACGGGCATGTGGCAGGTCAACGGTCGCTCGGACCTGAGCTGGGAGGAGAGCGTTCGCCTCGACCTGTACTACGTGGAGAACTGGTCGCTCACCGGCGACCTGATCATTCTGTGGCGCACCCTTCGAGTGTTCGCCCGCCCGGTTGGGGCGTACTGATGATCGACCAGGCGCACGCGGACACGGCGCGGGGAGCATCGCGACCCGAGGAGGTGCCGGCGCAGATCGCCGCCTCCGCCGACATCGACCCGCGTTGCCGGATCGGCGCGGGGAGCCTCGTCTGGCACCTCGCGCAGGTGCGCGAGTTCGCGCAGATCGGCTCGGGGACCATCATCGGTCGCGGCGTCTACATCGGTCCGGGAGTCATCGTCGGGCGCAACTGCAAGATCCAGAACTACGCGCTCGTCTACGAACCGGCGTTGCTCGAGAACGGCGTGTTTGTGGGGCCGGGAGTGGTGTTCACCAACGACGTGTTCCCGCGCGCGATCAATGTCGATGGGAGCCGCAAGTCCAACGACGACTGGGAGGCCGTGGGAGTCACCGTCCGCACCGGGGCCTCCATCGGGGCGAGGGCGGTCTGCGTCGCCCCCCTCACCATCGGGCGCTGGTCGCTCATTGCCGCCGGCGCCGTCGTCACCAAGGACGTGCAGGACTACGCGCTCGTCGCGGGAGTGCCGGCGAAGAGGATCGGCTGGGTCGGCCGGGCCGGAGCGGCGCTGCGGGACGAGGGCGACGGAGTCTTCGTCTGCCCCGTCACCGGAGAGAAGTACCTGGAATCGGGCGGAGCACTGGGGTTGGCATGACGAGTCCTGACAAGTCGCGGATAGCACGCCGTGCGATCATCGGCGGGCTGGGCACCGCCGCGGTCATCGTTATCGTGACCCTCGTCTTCACGTCTCTGAACTCGGCTCCGGCGACGCCGTCCGCCCAGACGGCGCCGGGCGTGGTGTCGACACCGAACGCGCGCGCGACCGGTCCGGCAGATCCCACCGTCTCGCCGGCACCGAAGACCAACCCGACCGCCGCGCCCGCTCCGGGACCGAGCCCCACGGCGACGGCTCCGCGCACATCCACGGAGGTGCAAAAGGGAACCACGGCCGGAGCGGCGTTGCCACCCGTGGCTCCCCTGCCCGCGCTTTTCACCGGGCCGATGCCGAAGTCCGCGTCCGCGGTCGGCAAGCTCGTCGACGGCTTCCCCGCGGTGATCCCGGTGGCCGAGGGATCCAAGATCGCCGACTCCTCGGTCTCGTCGAGCGCCAACATGCTTCAGGCGACCCTCGTGGCCAAGACGTCGCTGTCGCCCAAGGCGCTGATCGCCTTCTACCAGTCCGAGTTCGCGAAGCTGAGCCTTCCGGGGTCACCCCTGCCCGCCGTCGGCGGGTCGACGGCGTTCGACTTCGCCCGCGACGGAAATTCGATCACCCTGACGGTGAAGCCGTCGGGTTCGGGGGGCTCCACCTACACAGTGCTCGGTGTGCTGCGCGCGTCGTCGTAGTCGATAGTTCGGGGGAATCAGTTCGTGTACATATCGTTGAGCGACCGGGGCGGTCGCAGGGATGCCCCACGAGCTGCCATCACGTCGAGGGTGTCCGGCGTGGTGATCACGCTCGGCGTCGTGAGCATGCTCACGGATGTCTCCTCCGAGTCCGTTGCCGCGATCCTCCCCCTCTATGTCACGGGGGCGATGGGCCTCACGACGATCGCCTACGGATTCATCGACGGCCTCTACCAGGGGGTCAGTGCCTTCGTGCGAATCGGCGGGGGTTGGGTGTCCGATCGCGCCGACCGCCCGAAGTGGATCGCGTTCTTCGGATACGGCGTCTCCGCGCTCGCCAAGGTCTGGCTGCTCTTCGCGACCGGCTTCGCCGCGCTGGCCGCGGTGATCACTGTCGATCGACTGGGCAAGGGAGTGCGCACCGGTCCCCGGGACGCGATCATCACCGCGTCCTCCGCACCCGAGAACCTCGGGCGGTCATTCGGCGTGCACCGCATGCTCGACACGATCGGCGCCGCCGTCGGTCCTCTCCTCGCCTTCCTCGTGCTCTTTTTCATCCCCAACGGCTACAGCACGGTCTTCGTGGTGTCCCTCGCCTTCGCGTTCGTCGGGGTGGCGATCCTGGGGCTGCTCGTGCCCGGCAGAAGGCCCGTCGTCGGCTCTTCCGCCGAGGCGAAACGACGGCAGCCGTTCCGCTGGCGCCGGTTGAACGAGCCGCGCCTGCGTCGACTGATGCTCGCGGCCGGAGTCCTGGGCCTGCTCACCGTGGGTGATGGTTTCGTCTACCTCTCGCTCCAGTCGCGCAGCCAGTTCGCCGCGCAGTGGTTTCCCCTGCTCTACGTCGGCACGAACATCGCGTTCTTCCTGTTCGCCGTGCCGCTAGGTCGGCTCGCCGACAGGATCGGCCGCGCTCGCGTCTTCGTCTTCGGGCACGTCGCCCTCCTCGCCGCCTACGCGTGTACGGCCCTCCCCTTCGGCGGCGCTGTCGTGACCGCGGCCTGCCTGCTCCTTCTCGGATGCTTCTACGCATCGACGGACGGGGTGCTCGCCGCCCTCGCCGGACAGTTCTCGCCGGAGGGCACGACGGCGAGCGGAATCTCGGCCGCGCAGACCGTCGTCGCGGTGTCCCGGCTGCTGGCCTCGACCGGGTTCGGTGTGCTCTGGTTCTCGCTGGGTCGCGTCAACGCCATGGTCATCGTGGCTGCCGCCCTCGCCGTGGCGATTCCCGCCGTCTTCCTGCTGCTTCGGCCGCTCCTCCCCGTCGCGAGGACGACGTGAACCGGGCGCGGCTCATCATCGCCGCGGCAATCACCGTGATCCTCCTCGGCGGCGCGATCATCTACGCGGCTGTCGCATTCACCAACTATGAGCGCCGCCAGGCGACTCCGACCGCACCGCAGGCCGCGGCACGATCGAGCGTGGCCTTCGACGGGTCCCCCAGAATCGTCTTTCGGAACACGACGCCCGACTCCGGGTACGGTCTCGTCGCCAGCGTTGCCCTGTCGGCCCCCTCGGGCGCACGCTCCGTCACCTCGGTTCCCTGCGATCGTGTCTACGCCACGACGAAGCACTCCATGTGCCTGCGCATCGACCGCGGCGTCGTCACCACCTTTTCGGCCAACCTGCTGGATTCGGCGGGCAAGACCGTGCACTCGTGGCCCCTGCCCGGCATCCCGAGCAGGACCCGGATCTCCCCGGACTCGAAACTCGTCGGATTCACCGCCTTCGTCACCGGCGCGGCCTACGGTTCCGTGGGATTCTCCACCGAGACCCAAATCGCGAGCACCGCCGGCCACGACTTCGGCAACCTGGAGGACTTCGCCCTCATCGTGGATGGCGCACGCAACACGGCCACCGACCGCAACTTCTGGGGCGTGACCTTCACCTCCAACGACAACGAGTTCTATGCGACGGCAGCCTCGGCCGGGCACACCTGGCTCGTGCGAGGAGATCTCGCGGCACGCACGCTCACGGCGATCAGGGAGTCGGCTGAATGCCCATCGGTCTCGCCGGACGGACGCCGTGTCGCGTACAAGAAGAACGTCTCCACGACGGCATCCGCGTACTGGTCGATCGCCGTGCTCGACCTGGCGACGGGCCGGGAGACCGTGTTGCCCGAGAAGCAGAACGTGGATGACCAGGTGGAGTGGCTCGACGACTCCACGATCCTCTACGGCCTCGCCAGACCGAACGCCGAGGGGGACAGCGACGTCTGGTCGATCGACGCCGACGGCGCCACTGCCCCGATGCGGATCCTCCAACACGCCTGGTCGCCATCGGTGGTGCGGCCATGACACCGACACGGATCTTCGTCGGCGGGTGCCCGGTCGACCTTCGTGAACTGGACGAGGTCATCGAGACGATCCGGGACCGCACAGGTTCACCCGGACATCCCCCGCTCGCGGTCGCCTCGGTCAACCTCGACCACGTGCATCACTTCGGCTCCGGATCGCGGTGGTTCGGATCGCTCGATGGCGCGGGCGAGCCCGGATCGATCGAGTGGCTCAACCTGATCGACGGCGCGCCCATCGCGAGCCAGGCGGGGCGTGAGACGGGGAGGGCGTGGCCCCGCCTCGCCGGGAGCGACCTCATCGGCCCGATTCTGGCGGCCGCCGAACGGGACGGGGCGAGCGTCGGGTTCCTGGGCGGCGACACCGCGACCCACGAGCTCCTGCGCTCCCGGCTCGCGCACGACCATCCCGCCCTGCGGCTGTCCGGCTTCTGGGCGCCGTCTCGAGACGAGCTCGGCGATCGGGAGCGATCGGCCACGATCGCCCGCGACATCGCGAGCACGGACACAGACATCCTGGTGGTCGGACTGGGCAAGCCGCGTCAGGAGCTGTGGATCACCGAGCACGGC
Source organism: Lacisediminihabitans sp. (assembly GCF_043726815.1). Classification (NCBI taxonomy): domain Bacteria; kingdom Bacillati; phylum Actinomycetota; class Actinomycetes; order Micrococcales; family Microbacteriaceae; genus Lacisediminihabitans; species Lacisediminihabitans sp. The sequence goes on along the minus strand of NZ_JAYSJZ010000019.1, from coordinate 9,645 downwards.
GTGGCCACCGGCGCCCGCGTTCTGCTCGCCTTCGGAGCGGTCGTCGACTTCCTCGCCGACCGCATCGACCGTGCGCCGGGCTGGGTGGCCGCCGTCGGCATGGAGTGGGCCTGGCGGCTGGCACACGAGCCGAAGCGGCTCGCGCGCCGCTACCTGGTCGACGGACCGCCCGCGTATGCCGCCGTGCGCCACCGGGGCGCTCCCGTCACCTCCGACCGGCCCGTCCCGGTGTCGCCGCTCGAGCCTTCGCGGCATCACGGATTCGCGCCGGCCGACGGACATGCCGACGTTGCCGTCGTCGTCGTCACCTTCAACAGCGCCGACCATCTCGACGAGCTGCTGCGCAGCCTGCGGGCCGAGAGCGGAGGCCTGCGGCTGCGCGTCATCGTCGCCGACAACGGATCGACGGATGCCACCCTCGCCCGGCTGCACGATGAGCCGGGCGTGATCGCCGTGGAGTCCGGCGGCAACGTCGGCTACGCGGCGGGCATCAACACGGCCCTTCGCCTGGTGGGCGACGCAGACGCCGTGCTCGTGCTCAACCCGGATCTCGTCGTCGAGCGCGGAGCACTGCGCAGGCTGCACGAACGAATGGTCGTCTCGGGAGCCGGCGTCGTGGTCCCGCAGATCCTCGACGCCCACGGCGAGATCTACCCGTCGATTCGGCGGGAACCGACGATCACCCGCGCGGTCGGAGACGCGCTCCTCGGCAGTCCGAGCGCCGGTCGCCCGGCCTGGTCGAGCGAGATCGACGTCGACCAGGAGAGCTACCGGCACGCGCATCGCATCGACTGGGCCACCGGTGCCGCCCTGCTCATCCATCGGGACGTGGTGAAGTCGATCGGCGACTGGGACACGAGGTTCTTCCTCTATTCGGAGGAGACCGATTTCTTCCGTCGAGTGAGGGACGCGGGCTTCACGGCGTGGTACGAACCCGACGCCCGGGTGCGGCACGACCAGGGCGGGTCAGGTTCGTCGACCGAGCTCCTGAGCCTCATGGCAGTAAACCGGATCCGTTACATGCGCAAGCATCATCCGGCCGGATACTCGTCTGCGTTCCATGCCGCCGTTCTGCTGCACGAGGCGCTGCGGAGCTACGATCCCGCCCACCGCGCGACCCTGCGAGTGCTTCTCGAGCAGCGGTCGTGGCGACGCCTGCCGAAGGCGAGCCGATGGCCGGTGGCGCCCGCGGCCGATCGACCGGTCGCCTCCGTGATTGTCCCGGCGCACAATGAGCAGGCGGTGATCGCTCGCACCCTCAGCTCGATCGCCCCCCTGGCGGAGTCCGGTCGCGCCGAGGTGATCGTGGTCTGCAACGGTTGCACGGATGCCACGGCCGAGATCGCGAGAGGCTTCGCCGGGGTACGCGTGATCGAGCTTGCGGCTCCCTCGAAGACCGCCGCGCTCAACGCCGGGGACGAGGCGGCCAGATTCTGGCCGCGGTTGTACCTCGACGCGGACATCGACGTCCACCCTGGAGCGATCCTCGCCGTCGCCGCCCAGCTCGCGCGAGACGGTTGCCTCGCCGCCCGGCCCGCTTTCCGCTATGACACCGTCGGATCCACGGCCCTCGTGCGGGCCTACTATCGGGCGCGGTCGCGCCTGGCGTCGACGAACGCGGCCCTCTGGGGCGCCGGCGCCTATGCCCTGAACGAGCGTGGACACGAGAGGTTCACCCGCTTCCCGGAACTCACCGCCGACGACCTCTTCGTCGACCAGACGTTCACGTCGAGGGAAAAGCGGGTCGTCGAGACGGAGCCCGTGCGGGTGCGGACACCACGCACGCCGACCGCCCTCCTCACCGTGCTCACGAGACAGAGCCGCGGAAATTCCGAGGCGAAATCCGCGGCCGTGGCCTCCTCGAGCACCAGGTCCACCATGCGTGAACTGGCGGCCACTGTCCGTGGGCCGCTGACGGCGTTCGATGCGGCCGTCTACGCGATATTCACCGTGTTGGGGCGCCGCGCCGCCGGGTCCGCAGGTCCCTCTTCGAGGTGGGAGACAGACTCGTCCACCCGCTGAAAGACCGAAAAACCGAGGAATTTACGGGAAGCTTTTGTCCCTCGAACGGGGGACAACGCGTAGACGCCCCCGGGAGGGGATGCTACCCTTGCGCTGAAACTGCGCCTGAACGGGACTGACGCTAGGGACGATAATCATGAAACATTTGGCAGCGACGCAGCATGCCCACCGCAAGAACCGGACCTCTTTTCGAGGTTTGCTCTCCATCGTAGCAGGTGTCGGCATCGTCGCCGTTCTGCTCGGCGGGGCACACTTCTCATCCTCGGCCTCGGCCGCAGACATGGGCGTTTTTTATCCTGACGCCGTTCCGCGCGTCGTCACCGACCCCGACCGCGTGTCGGTCGAACTCGGTGTGAAATTCTCGAGCAGCGCCGACGGCACCGTGTCGGGAGTGCGGTTCTACAAGGGCTCGAAGAACATCGGCACCCACGTGGGCACCCTGTGGAGCAGCTCCGGCGGCATTCTGGCCCGGGTCACTTTCACCGGCGAGTCGAAGTCCGGCTGGCAGTCGGCGACGTTCGCCAAGCCGGTGACGATCACGAAGGGCAAGACCTACATCGCGTCGTACGTCTCCCCCGTCGGCGGCTATTCGGCCGACGAGCACGGGTTTGACAGCTCGGTGACCAAGGGCGCCCTCACGGTACCCAGGGGCGGCGGCGTCTACCAGTACGGCCAGGGGTTCCCCAAGTACAACTACCTCAACTCAAACTACTACGTGGACGTGATGTTCACCCAGAAGGGCACCCCGGTGCCCACGCCGAGCACCGGGCCGACGGTGACCCCGACGCCCACGCCGACGGTGACCCCCACGCCGACTCCCACGCCGACGCCGACGCCGACCCCCACGGTGACGCCACCGCCGGCCGGACAACCGGGAGCCTCATTGAGCCTGCCGCGAATTCCGTGGGAGGGCGGACCCGCGTACTGGAACAACTTCAGCGCGACAAAGGCCGCGGGCTGGACCGACCCGAGCTTCTTCCCGATCACCGTCTGGTACAACGGCATCTCGAGCAACTCCGAGGCCCTGTACGACAAGTCGGTGGGAATCAACACCTACATCGGCATGTCTGACACCACCCCGTACAGCCTGTTCAAGGACAACGGTGTGTACTGGATCGGTGACAAGCTGAACAGCTCGTTCACCAGTGCCAGCACCAACTGGGTGGGCAACTTCCTCGATGATGAGGTCGACGGCCGCTACACCCCGGTGGAGGGGCGGGCCCACCTGCAGTCCCTCAAGGATGCGGTTGCGGGCAACGGCAGGTTCGACTACGCCAACTTCACACAGATCGTGATCAGCGGCGACGGAAACCAGTCGGACGCCGAGGCCTACGTGAACAACTACACCGATGCGGTGTCGGTTGACATGTACTGGTACACCATCCCGTTCTGCGACTGGACTCCGTACCAGGGTGGCAACTACATTCAGCCGGTCAACAAGGCCAATTGCCGCACGTCTTCCTCGTACGGCAAGACGGTGGACATGCTGCGCCAGCGCGACGCGAAGGACGGCAAGCTCCAGCCCATCTGGAACTTCGTCGAGGACCTGAACGGCGGTCCGGGAGCAAGCGCCCCCGCCGTCTACATCAGCCCTGGCCAGCTCAAGGGCGCGGTCATGAACTCGGTGATCAATGAGGCACGAGGCATCATCTACTTCAACCAGAGCCTGTCCGGTTCCTGCCAGGGCGGGAGCATCATCCGCCAGTCGCAGGTGACGCCGAACTTCTGTGGGGCCGCGCAGGTCAACGCGGCGAAGGATGTCGACGGTTTGATTCACCAGCTCGCCCCGGTGATCAACACGCAGTCCTACCAGTACAGCTTCGGCACGGGTCTCGACACCATGCTTAAGACGTACAACGGATCGGCCTACGTGTTCGCGATGGTTGATGGCGCATCCACGCCGGGCAGCCGCACCTTCACGCTGCCGGCCGGTGTCAACGGAACGTCGGTCGAGGTGGTCGGAGAGAACCGCACGCTGAGCGTCGGAGCGAACCGCACCTTCACGGACAGCTTCGCTAGCGAGTACTCATACCACGTCTACCGGATCACGCTGTAGGGAACGGTCGGTCTCGTCACGGCGAGACCGACCGGCGCCCCCGGCGGAACCAGACCCGGTGGTGGGTACCGCGTTGAGCCTGAGCAGCACTCGGTCGAAGAGCACGCTGGCGGCGACGCCCAGGGCCGCGCCCAGGGCCGCGATGGCGATGTCGGCGCGCACCCGGCTGCCCTGCACGTGGCTGATCACCGGGGACGCCGGCAGCTCGAAGGTCTCGATGCGGTTCTTGGGGGCCACCCCCGCCGAATCCTGCTGTTGGACGACAAGCGCGGTGATGCGATCGGTCAGCTCCCGCACGACGGTATCGACTCGCTCCGGAGTGGAATCGACCACCTCGACCGAGATCACCTGCCGATTGAAGTTGTTGCCCCACTGGGTGCCGGAGTTGAGCAGGGTGACCTCGTGCCCGCGGCGGATTCCTTCGCCGTAGAGCGTTCCACCCGGGAGGGGCGCCGACACCCCGTTGCGGTTGCCGTTGAACTCCCGCTCGATCACCGCCGCGAACTGGACCACGCCATCCGTGTGATCCTGCAGGAGGTTGAAATTGCTCGGCGGAAGAAAGACGACGTCCACCTGGGTCCAGTAGAGCCCGCTCACCCGAGGCGTGAGGCTGATCATGGTGACCGTGATGAGGGCGAACAGCACGAGAACGTACCATCGCCGAAGCAACACTCGGAACAACTGGCCGGCGGTCATCGCCACCCCTCCTCTGCCGTCACCTCAGCACACATGATACCGGCGAAATCCTCGCGAAAACCGCTGACCAGAACCCCCGAGACGGGTTATTTTCCCGTGGCGCTGGGCCGACGACACGCCGCCCGCCATAATGGAAACGAGCCACGAGCACGTGCCGCCACGAGGGAGCGAGAGAGACGGAATGCGCAAGGGCATCGACCACGTCATTCTCACCCGATTCAATCTCCCCTCCGTGGGCGTCGAGAGTCTCGTGCGTGCCCAGGAGGGATGGCTTCGCACCCGCGTCGCGCTCTTCGAGAAGTACTGCGTGCCCTCCGTTCTCGGCCAGACGAGCAGCAACTTCCGATGGTTGATCTATCTCGACCCGGAGAGCCCGGAATGGCTGCGCGGCCTCGTCGCAGACTACGAGAGGGCCGGCACCTTCGTGCCGATCTACCGGGAGTCCGTGAGCCCCAGCGAGCTGCTCGACGACATCCGAGCGCTCACCGGGGCCGGCGGCTCAACGCTCATCACGTCCAACCTCGACAATGACGACGCGCTGGCCGTGGACTTCGTGCAACGCCTTCAGGACACCGCGCCGGCAGTTCCCCGTGCGGCCCTCTACTTCAGCCACGGCCTGATCAAGAGCCCAGCCGGGCTGTATTTCCGCACCGATCGTCACAACGCCTTCTGTTCGGTTCGCGAGACCTGGGAGGCACCGGACACCTGCTGGGTCGACTGGCACGACCGGCTCCCCAGGCGAATGCCCGTGCAGCTCATCGGCGGAGAGCCCGGCTGGCTTCAGGTCGTGCACGGCACGAACGTGAGCAACCGAGTGCGCGGCTCTCTCACCTCTCCCGACCGCTATCGCACCCTGTTCCCCACTCTCCTCGACGATGTGCCGCCGCCACGAGCCGCAGACATCACCCGGGACCGGCTGGTCGCTGCGCCCCTCAGGGTCACGCGCGAATCCGCCCGATCGCTCGTCAAGCATGTCGCCATCGCGTTGCTGGGCAAGAGTGGATTCGACTCCGCCAAGGGCGCGCTCGCACGGGCGCGCCGCTCGGCGGCACGCGATCAACCCAGTTCCACGTCGGGGCGATAGGCTCCCGCGACGGAATCCCTCTCAAAGGAAGGTCCATCCATGTACTTGCGCGACCTGGTGCGAAGTCTCGGCCGCCGATGGTACTTCGTGCTGCTCGGTCTCGCCCTGACTGCCGGGCTGTGTGTGGCCGCGCTCCGGGTCGTTCCCGTCTCCTACAACTCCGAGGCGAGCATCGTCCTGCTGCCCCCGAAGACCTCGACCGAGCCGAACGGCAATCCCTTCCTCTATCTCGGCGGCCTGAGCCAGGCCGTCGATGTGCTGACCCGCACCATCAGCTCCGATGAGACAGCCAAGCCGCTGCTGAAGGCCAACCCCGGCGCCAAGTTCACCATTGCCGCCGACGTGACCACTACCGGTCCCATCATCCTGATCACCTCGAATGCCCCCACCGCGGCCGGAGCCCAGGCCATGACGTCGTCGGTACTGGAGGCCGTGCCCACCGCTCTCGACAGCATCCAGTCGGAGCTCGCGGTGAAGCCGCAGTCGAAGATCAGCGTCATGACCATCGCCGTGGATGCCAAGGGCAAGCTGGACGCAAAGACTCGCACCCAGGCCGTGATCGGAATCGGTGCCGTCGGGATCGTGTTGACGATATTGCTCACCGGACTCGTCGACGGCTTGATGCGTTCCCGCCGACGCCGCAATACTCCCCCGTCCGACGATTCAGGAGACTCGCTGTTGGACTCGGCAGCCAGCGACCCGGACGCCGACGAGAACCGGGCGGAACACCCGACAGTGGTCCACGCGCGTTCGACCAGGGAGTCCGGCCCGCCCGCGCCCGCGGAGCAGGCCTCTTCGCCGAAATCACGACGGGTTCGCTCGAGGTCATCCTCTTCAGGGCGAGACTAGGGATGGCACGCGGTCGACCGAGGGGCAGGCGCGAGAGCGACGGCCAGTTCGCGGTCGCCGGCGCGCGTCGCGTGCGCTTCGACGCGGTGTCGGTGCTCACCGTCTACGTCGTGCTGCTCTACGTGGTGCCGTCGGACAGGACCATCGCGGCCCTCGGCGGAGCCGGTTCACCGGCGGCCCTCTTCGGCGTGGTGGCGGGGGTCGTGTGGGTGCTCTACCAGGTGTCACGCACCGAATCATCAGTCGACACCGGCTGGGGTCCCCTCCGCCTCGCCCTCTTCCTCTTCCTGGCCGCCGCGGTCGTGAGCTACATCCTCGCCATGCTGAGCCCCCATCCGGGAGTCGAGATCAGCGCGGCCGATCAGGGGCTCATTCGCCTCATCTCCTTCGCCGGGGTTGTGCTGATCGCAAGCGACGGAATTCGCGACGCCGACCGGCTGTATGTTCTCCTGCGCCGGATCTCGTTCATGGGGGCACTCTTTGCGGCCTTCGGACTCGTGCAGTTCATCACGAAGCAGTCGTTCGTCGACTCGATAGTGCTTCCGGGCTTCGTCGCAAGCCAGGACTTCTCCGCCGTGCAGGACCGGAGCGGATTCGCCCGCGCCGCCGCGACTGCCACGAATCCCCTCGAATACGCCTACGTGCTCTCCATGATCCTGCCGATCGCGCTGACCCTCGCCCTCCAGGACACCGCTCGCCCCCGGTTGAGGCGCTGGGTGCCGGCGGCGCTGATCATCACCGCGCTCGCCCTGTCCGGATCCCGCTCCGGCATCGTGGGCCTGTTCGTGACGATCGTGCTGCTCTTCCCGACCTGGTCACGCCAGATCCGGGCGCGCGCGTTCGTTATCACCGTGCTCGGGGCGGCCGCGATCTACCTCCTGGTGCCGGGCATGATCGGCACACTGAGGGGACTGTTCTCGAGCTTCGGCCAGGATCCAAGCGCCTCCTCGCGCACGAACAGCTATCAGGTGGCAGGCACCTTCATCGGTCGAAACCCGATCTTCGGTCGAGGGTTTGGCACTTTCCTGCCGCAATACCGGATTCTCGACAACCAGATACTTCTCACCACGATCGAAATCGGGCTTGTCGGCCTCGCCGCCCTGCTCGGTCTGCTCCTCACCGGCGTCGTTCTCGTCCTGAGGGCGCGACGACGATACCCCGATTCGCTCTTCCAGAAGATGGGCCCCGCGCTGGCAACCTCCGTCGCTATCGGCACCCTGATCATGGCCTTCTTCGACGTCTTCTCATTTCGGATGTCGGTGGGCACGCTGTTTCTCATCGTCGGCCTCTGCGGCGCATACTGGCGGCTCGCTCCGCGCCGATCACGCCGGGACAGGGTGCGGCGGGCGCCCATCAGCGCAGCGGGCGAGCCTGCCGCGCCTCCCGCACAATAGCGAGCAACTGGTCGGCTCGCGTGCGCCAACTGTGAGTTCGGGCAAAGGCAATTCGTCTCAGCCTCTCCTCGCCATCGAACGGTCGAGACAAGACCGCTCGCACCCGTCTGGCGAAGTCCTCCGGATCGGTTCCCACCTCGATCAGGTCGGTGTTCAGCCAGCGAACCGCCGGCAGGTCCGTCGACACGACGGGCAGTCCGTTCGCGAGGTATTCGAGGATCTTCAGCGGAAAGCTCGCGCGATTGAACTCGGTGTCGGAGTACGGCGTGAGACCGACGCCCATGCGCGAGAGCTGCCGGGGCAGCTCGCCCGCCGGAACCTCGCCCTGCCAGGTCACCCCGTCGGCCGCGAGAATCCGGTCGAGCGATTCTCTCGTCTCGGGTTGGCGATCGGTGCGCGGCCCGATCACGACGAGTCGCGTGCCTCCGGCGCGAACGGCCTCCAGCACCGCCGGGTCCAGCCGCTCGTTGAGCTGACCGACGAGACCGGCCACATCGTCCGGCGGCGCGGACGGTGCCGCGTCCGACTCCACGGGATCGCAGCCGTTGGCGAGCACCTGTACCGCCGCTCCGAAACGAAGCTCCAGTTGGGCGGCAAGGTCCGGAGAGACCGCCGCCACGACATCCGCCTCGCGCACGTTGTGCTCGAGACCGGCCGCGAGATGCGCGACGGGCAGCCCCATCATTTCGGCCCCGGCGATCCAGTCGTCTGTCACGTACAGCACCCGCACCCCAGCCACCCCGCGCGGGAACGATTCCCTCGGGGAGGCGACGACCACCGCCAGCACCGAGGCGCCGGAGGAGCGGAGGGCGGAGCGGATGCTGCGTTCCAGAAGCAGTCGGGTCACGACCCGCATGCCCGGTCTCGACGCTCCGGGCAGCACGAGGGTCTGCAGCCGGGATACCCCGGGTGCCACCGGCGAGCGCCCGGCGCGGTTCGCCTCCCTGCCTCCGCCGCGTCGCCGCGTCGCGAGCGAGAATGGCGGGTCTACCCACAGCACGGGGACGCGTTCTCCGATCGCCGTGACGAGCCGTCGATCGGTTCCAGCCACGCCATCCCACCTCGTTCCGGCGAGATAGACGATCGCGCTCGGGGAGGTCATGGCCGCACCACGGGTGCGGTCGGAACCGGAACGGCCGCCGTGCGCACGGGCCGAGCGTTGAAGTCATCCGAGCGCTCGGAGCCGAGGGCGCGTCGCACTCGCTTGGCCACGTAATACCGGCCGTATCGCACGAAAGCCGCCATGTCGCCGGGCAAGGAACGGAATCCTCCCGGCCGCGTGGCGAGGGCGCCCAGGTAGCTTTCGATCTGGATGTCTGCCGCCCGTTCGAGGGAAAACCGCTCCTCCACGGTGCGACGACCGAACGCACCCAACTCGCGTCGACCACGTCCGTCGCGCAGCAGCGGCACCAGTATGCCAGCGAGCGTCGAGGCGCCGGAATCGGGCGACGATCCGACGCCGTACCAGCCGGTCCAGAGGAACTGATGCAGATTGTCGGGGGTGAGCAGGCTCCAGAACCCACCCTCGCCCTGCACGATGAGGG
>NZ_JAYSJZ010000018.1:0-11953 GCF_043726815.1 Lacisediminihabitans sp. | reverse complement strand
GCGAGGCCGATGGCCGTGCCGACGATCCCGGACTCCGCGAGCGGGGTGTCGAACACCCGGTTCTTGCCGAAGTCGGCCTGCAGCCCCTCGGTGACCCGGAAGACGCCGCCGAGCGGGCCGATGTCCTCGCCCATCAGCAGCACCTTGGGGTCGTCGCCGAGGGCCTTGCGAAGACCCGCGTTGAGGGCCTTCACGAGGGGAAGTTCCTGGCTGGTGTCGCTCACGAGTCCCCTCCGAACGAGGCCTCGTAGTCGGCGAGCCAGCTCTTCTGGGCATCCATCACGGGGTGCGGCTCCGAGTACACGTTGTCGAAGATCAGGTCGGTACTCGGCACGACCAGCTCGAGCGTGCGTCGGCGAAGATCGGCGGCGAAGTCCTCGGCCTCGGTCGCGACCGCAGAGAAGAACGCCTCGCTCTCGCCGCGATTGCGCAGGTATTTCTCGTAGCGGTCGATGGGATCCCGGGCAATCCAGGACGAGACCTCGTCATCGAGTCGGTACTTGCTCGGGTCGTCGCTCGTGGTGTGGGCGCCGATGCGGTAGGTGAGGGCCTCGATCATCCGCGGACCTCCACCGGCCCGCGCCTCCTCGAGGTTCTTGCGAGTGACCGCGTAGCTCGCCAGCACGTCGTTGCCATCGATCTGGATGCCGGGAACCCCGAAACCCTCCGAGCGGAGGTACAGCGGCACGCGAGACTGCACGCTCACCGGAACCGAGATCGCCCACTGATTGTTCTGCAGGAAGAAGACCTCGGGCGTCTGGAAGCTCGCCGCGAAGACGAGCGCCTCGCTCACGTCGCCCTGGCTCGTCGCGCCGTCCCCGAAGTAGACCATGACGGCCTCGTCGGTGTCCGGATGCCCGGTGCCGGTGGTGCCGTCGAGGGTCATCCCCATGGCATAGCCGGTGGCGTGCAGGCTCTGCGATCCGAGCACGAGTGTGTAGAGGTGGAAGTTGCCGTTGGCGAGCGGGTCCCAGCCGCCATTCGTCACTCCGCGCATGACCCGCACGATCTCGATGATGTCGAGTCCGCGGATCATCGCGATCGAATGCTCGCGGTAGGAGGGAAAGAGGTGATCCTGCGCACGGGCGGCCCGGGCCGACCCGACCTGGGCGGCCTCCTGGCCGTGGCTCGGCGGCCACAGGGCGAGCTGGCCCTGGCGCTGCAGGTTGGTGGCCTCGACGTCGAACCGCCGGGTGATCACCATGTCGCGATGGAACTGCTGAAGCTGTTCGTCGGTCAGGGCCTCGATGAAGGGAAGGTACTCGGCGGCGGCGTCACCCGTGGTGAGGGTTCCCTCGGTTGAGAGGAGCTGCACCATTTGTGCGGATTCTGCCACTGTGACCTCGCAGTCGTATTTCGGCAAGCGCCTGGGGGGATTTTCGGCGCCGCACGGCGACACCGAGCTTCTAATCTAGCGCGGCCCCGCTGTGCGGACTTGGTAGGTTGCGAACAACCTCCGCCGATGCCCTTAGGAGTTTGTCCACAGAAGCGGGCTCGCCGATCGTCACCCGCAGGCCATCCGGAAGCAGCGCGCGAACCACGATTCCGTGACTCTCGAACACACCGGCGGCGTGTTCGGTGGAGTCCCCGGTGGCGAGCCAGACGAAGTTGCCGTGCGGCCTCGGCACGCTCCAGCCTTGGTCGATGAGAGCCCGCCAGACCTGGTCGCGCAGCACGGCAATTCGCGCCACCCGCTCAAGCAGCAGATCCTCGTGCACGAGGGAGGCGAGCCCGGCGGCCTTGGCCTGCTCGGTGACAGAGAGGGGAATCGCGGTGCTGCGGGCGGCGTCGAGGATGTGCTCTGCGCCCACCGCGTAGCCGAGGCGCAGCCCCGCCAGGCCATACGCCTTCGAGAAGGTGCGCAGGATCACGACGTTGGGGTATCGGTCGGCGATGGACCTGCCGTCCACCGAGCTCGCGTCCGTCACGAACTCGACATATGCCTCGTCGAGAATGACCAGGATGTCGGCCGGCATCCCCTCCATGAACTCCTCGAATTCGCGCGCCGTGACTATCGATCCAGTCGGGTTGTTGGGAGAGCAGACGATCATGACCCGGGTGCGGTCGGTGACCGCGCGGAGCATCGCGGGCAGATCGTGCCTGCCGTCGGCCAGCACGGGCACTCGCACGCTCGCGGCACCGGAGACGGCAACGAGCCCCGGGTAGGCCTCGAACGAACGCCAGGCGTAGACGACCTCGTCGCCCACGGTCGCCGCCGCCTGGATGAGCTGGGCGAGCAGCGCCACCGAGCCGGCACCCAGGTGAACCCGTTCGGGCCCCACGCCGAATCGCGCGGCAATCTGTTCGCGCACGGCAATACCGGACGCCTCCGGGTAGCGGTTCACGTCACCCGCCGTCGCGATCGCCTCGAGCACTCCGGGAATCGGGTCGAACGGATTCTCGTTGGACGAGAGCTTGAAGGCGTCCGCCCGCGCGGGCTTGCCCTGCTTGTACGCGGCGAGCGCGACTATCTCGGGCCGCAGCTTCACCGCGGGCGTCTCCTGGCTATTCACCGTCCAAGCCTATGTCGCCGCGATGCGCGAGCCGATTGCACCCGCGCCCCTCGCACGGGCATAGTTGAGGAATGACGAGACTCATCGTGCGCCTCCTGATCAACGCCGTCGCCCTGTGGCTGACCACCCTCATCGTGTCCGGGGTCAAGGTGGTGCCGTTCGCACCGGCCGACACGCTGGCCTGGGTGCTCACCTACCTTCTCGTCGCAATCATTTTCGGGATCGTCAACGGCGTGATCGGCAACTTCATCCGCATCGTGGCGTTCCCGATCTACATCCTCACCCTCGGCCTCATCGCGCTCGTCGTCAATTCGCTTCTGCTCCTTCTCGTCAGCTGGATCTCGTCGCTCATCGGCTTCGGCCTGCACGTGGACGGCTTCTGGTGGGGCGTCGTCGGCGCCCTCGTCCTCGCGCTGATCAGCTGGCTCATCGGCATCATCCTCCGTCCTCTCGTGGGAACCGACCGCCGCTAGACCGCCGCGCGAGTCAGGGCCCCACGCGGGTCGCCGTGTAAAGCGTGGACTCGACGGTCGACCCGCTCTCGGCCGAGTTGAGCGCGCCGAGGGTGCGCTCCACCCTGGCCTCGCTCGAGGCGTCCACGAGCGCCGCCGTCTGACGGTAGGCGGAGAGCTGGTGGGCGGGAAAGGCCACGCTCGTGTCGACCGGGGTGCCGGCGAAGAGTTCCCGCCTGGCGAGCACCTGGTCGGCCGACGCCCAGGTGCCGCCCAGCGCCGGCACGACGTCGTCGGTGTGCTCGACGGCGAGCCAGGGCACGCTCGTGGGCACCGCCACCTGCGCCGCCGGGGCGCCGAGCGTGAAGAGTCCATCGGTGTTGTAATCACCGGATGCCGCGAGCTGGGCCGCCACGAGCCCGCCCTGCGAGTACCCGGTGAACACCACGGGCGAGTCGGCGGACACCCCGGCCGCCGCCATCGCCTCCCGCACCGCGCGGGAGGAGCCGGCATCCTGGCCGGCGATGCCCGCGACGTTGCTCGTCATGTCCCACGGCTCCGTACCGGCCGCGGCCGAGAAGTCCCGGGTGCCGCCGATGTACACCTCGAACCGGTCGGCCACACCCGCCGAACGGTAGCGGTCGATGCGCACCTGCGCGTCGCCCTCCGGGATGCGTGCCGCCCGCTCCGCGAACGTCTCCGCGGGGGATGTCGGCACGGGCGGCGCTTGCCTGACCGAGACTCCGGTCTCCCGCAGCGCGCCGAATCGACCGGCGGCCCCCGCCGCGACGGAGGCGGACGTGCCGAGTCCGACCAGACCCAGGCCCTCGTCCCCGATGAGACGGGCGAGGTCGGGCGGCAGCCTGAGCGCCCCGGCGCCCACGTCGTCTGCGCTCATCACCGACAGCCGTACCGCCTCCACGACACCCGGGCTGGAGAGCGCCTCGCTGTTCCTCCTGAACCACACGGGCAGCGCGCCTCCCAGGGCCCGGCGCGCGTCCGGAGAGAGCAGGGCATATCCGGAAGCCGCACCGCCGGCGATGCCCACCGCTGCCGGCAGGAGCAGGAGGGCGATGGTGGGCAGGGCGAGGCCGAAGAGGTAGCCGGCGCCGGCGGCGACCTGCTGCGCGAGCCTGCCGAGGGCGCCCTCCGTCTCGCCATACCTCTCGGCCGACAGCTCGAGAGCCGCGCTCAGCTGTTCGAGCCTCGACCGGGTCGCGCCGATCGTGGCCATCGCGCCCTGGATGTCGCGCTCCGCCGTCGCCGCGCTGAGCGGGGCGTCCGCCGCGCGCAGCATCCCGCCCGTCACCCCGCGGTCGATCACCCCGAGTTCGCCGAGACACTCGTGCAGGCGCACTCCGATGGCCGCCAGGTCCCTGGCCTGGGCGAAGAGCTCTGCGGTGGCGACCGCGGTGGACCCGCCACCGCCGATGACCAGGTCACCCGACACGGCCGGCCAGGCTCGCGATCGCTCGCCGGGTGTGCGTCGCGGCGGTGCCGAGCTGCCGCTCGGCGAGCTCGAGATGCGTCGCCGCCGCGTCAACGGCAGCCACGTAGTGGGCGTGCGCCTGCCCGCGCCAGAATCCACTCTGCCGAGCCGCGGGGAGACTCGTCCTCGCGACCGCGATCACCTGCGCGACGCGCTCGAGCGCCACGAGCTGCTGCTCGAGCGCGTGAACAAGCCGACCTCCCGCGCCGACAACGGACTCCGACATCCGCGACTCCTCCCGACCCAGCCATGATCGCTGCGGGCGGTGCGACCCCGACTGTGTGACCCCGATCCCGGGAGTGGGCGCCGCGCCACGCGAGACTGTGCGGGAGCGGATCGGGAACGCGGGCATCAGAGCGTCGCCATCAGGGCCGTCGACTTCAGGGCCGTCGGCGGCCGGGTCGCGCACCGCGCTGGACGCACACTCAAACTGCGGGAGAATGAAGCCATGAGCTTCGACCGCACCCTCGACGAGTCGGCGCTCTTCAGGATCTGTTTCGTCTGCACGGGCAACATCTGCCGTTCGCCCATGGCCGAGGTCGTTTTCCGCGACCTGATCCGCAAGTCGGGATACGTCGGCGCCATCACCGTGATGTCCGCCGGCACCGGCGACTGGCACGTCGGCGAGCACTCGGACGCCCGCACGATCGCCGCCCTCGAGGCCCACGGCTACGACGGCTCCCTGCACCGCGCGAAGCAGTTCGACCCGGACTGGTTCGAGAACCTCGACCTCGTGGTCGTCTTCGACCGCAGCCAGGAGCGCATCCTCCGGGCCTGGGCCACGACCGAACAGGACCGCGGCAAGGTGCAGATGCTGCTCAGTTTCGACAGCGAACAGGCCGCTCAGGTGGATGTTCCCGATCCGTACTACTCCGATGCCGCGATGTTCGACAACGTGCTCGGGATGATCGAACGATCAAGCTTGGCGCTCTTTCGCCAAATCGAACCAGGAATCCGACGGGGAACCCCATGAATCCACTGCCAGAACAACCACTGAGCCCGCTCGACGGACGCTACAAGGCCGCCGTGGCGGGTCTCGGTGAGCACCTCTCCGAGGCCGGGCTCAACCGCGCCCGCGTGCTCGTCGAGGTCGAGTGGCTGCTCTACCTCACCGATCGCGAGCTCTTCGGGTCGAAGCGCCTCGAGGCCGAACAGGCGAGGGCGCTGCGCCAGGTCGTCGCCGACTTCGGGCAGGACGACATCGACGAACTCGCCGAGCTCGAGGCGACCACGCGGCACGACGTGAAGGCGGTCGAGTACTACGTGCGCCGCCGTCTGGTCGCGCTCGGGCTCACGGACGTCGAGGAACTCACCCACTTCGCCTGCACGAGCGAAGACGTGAACAACCTGTCCTATGCCCTCACCATCCACGCCGCGGTGCGCGATGTCTGGCTGCCGAGGATCCACCTCCTGACCAACGCCCTGTACGTGCGCGCCGACGAGCACCGGTCCGTTCCGATGCTCGCGCACACGCACGGCCAGCCGGCGACGCCGACCACGGTCGGCAAGGAGTTCGCCGTGTTCGTCGGCCGCCTGCGCCGCATCGTGGCCCAGGTGGAGTCCACGGAGTACCTCGGCAAGTTCAGTGGAGCCACGGGCACCTTCGCGGCGCACGTCGCCGCCGACCCGACCCAGGACTGGCCGGCCATCTCCCGGGAGTTCGTCACCTCGCTCGGGCTCAGCTGGAATCCGCTCACCACCCAGATCGAGCCTCACGACTGGCAGGCCGAACTGTACCAGCGCATCAGCCACACCAACCGTGTGCTGCACAACCTCTGCACCGACATCTGGACCTACATCTCGATGGGCTACTTCACGCAGATACCGCAGGCCGGCACGACCGGCTCCTCCACGATGCCGCACAAGATCAACCCGATCCGGTTCGAGAACGCGGAGGCGAACCTCGAGCTCTCCAGCGCCCTGCTCGACTCCCTCGCGGCGACCCTCGTCACCTCCCGGCTGCAGCGCGACCTCACCGATTCCACCACCCAGCGGAACGTCGGTGTCGCGATCGGCCACTCCGTTCTCGCCCTCGACAACATCCTGCGCGGGCTCGGCGAGATCGCCGTGAACCACGAGCGTCTGGCCGAGGACCTGGACGGCAACTGGGAGATCCTCGGGGAGGCGATCCAGACCGTGATCCGCGCCGAGGTCACCGCGGGGCGCAGTTCGATCGCCGACCCGTACGCCATGCTCAAAGAACTCACCCGCGGGCGCCGAGTCGGCGCGCAGGAGTTGCGGGACTTCGTGAACGCCCTCGACATCGGTGAGGACGCCAAGGTGCGCCTCGCCGCCCTCACCCCGGCGGGCTACGCGGGGCTCGCGAGCGAGCTCGTCGACTACGCCGCGGAGTAGCCCCGGCGTAGGCCCGGCGTAGCCGCGGCGCTTCCGTCGCGCCCGCGCGCGGCGCCGTGCCCGCGGCGCCCCCGTGACCGCGGAACTCCCGCGCCACTTCTGCTTGCGCATAACTCCGGCAGTTTTGGGCGGCTCCCGGCCTCGGCCCCGGATTCCCGGGGGCAGCAGCACCACCCGCACCCGAATAGCCGGAGTTATGCGCAGCCGCGCTCGGTACAGCCCGGCCCCCCGCGCCGCGTTCGGTACAGCCCGGCCACCCGCGCCGCGTTCGCCCGCCGCGGCTCCCCACCACCGATTGCGCGTAACTCCGGCAGTTTTGGCCGGCTCGCGGCCTCCGCCCCGGATTCCCGGGGGCACGAGCACCACCCGCACCCGAATAGCCGGAGTTATGCGCGGCGACAGGGTGCGCGGTAGCCGAGAGCCCAGAGCCAGAGCCCAGCCGAGGCCTGAGCCGCGGCACCGCCGAGCCGCGGCATGCCCCGGTGCCCGGCTAGTGGCCCTTGTCCTGCTCGCCGAGGTCGATCTTCTCGGCCTCGTCGGGCTTCACGGCGAGCGACAGCATGGCGATCGTCACGAGCGTCACGATGAAGGCGACGCCGAAGAAGACGAGGGAGAGCACCGGCTGCCGAGTGCTCAGGAGCACGACCAGGCCGATGAACCCGGAGACGATCGCGGAGAGCACGATGAATTCGAGCGGCTTCAGGCGGTCCTGACGGCTGGGAGTTGTCACGCCGAGGTCTCTCTTTCCGCCGGTGACGGCTTGGCTTGTTCTGCCTCTGGCGCCGACTGCGTTCCCCACTTGGCGGAGAGGCCGGCGATCAGAAGGTACACGGCGAGGATCGCGGCGTATGCACCGAGCAGGCCGACGACCACCACCGACGAGTCGAGCACCCGGGCAACCCCATCCGGACCGGTGAAACGCTGGCTGTAGCCCGGGGGGATCAGCACGAAGACCACCGCGACCACGGCCGTGAAGGCTCCGGCCGTGACCCAGTCGCCGGAGGCGACGAACCGACGCCGCGTGCGCAGCCCGCTGTACAGCTCGAGGAAGCCAGTGATCGCCGCGAAGACGGTGAGGATGAGGAAGAGGTACTGAACACCCCCGCCGTTGACGAGGAGGGCGAGCAGTCCGGCCACGGCCGTGACGGCTCCCTGGGCGATGAAGAACGGGCGCACCCCCGAGTCGGCGAGCCGCAGCACCGCCGCCGCCGCGACGACCAGGCCGCCAACGATGCCGAAGACGCCGAACGTGACGAGCCCGAACCGCGCGGAGTGGTCGGCCGAGAAGGTGATGACGAGGGCGAGAGCCGCGGCAGGAACTGCGCGAACGATCGGCACCGGCCAGTACGCGGCACGCTGGGCGGCGATGGGCAGCTGGGGCGCCACGTGACCTCTTTCTCGGTGGGCAAGGAGAGGCTAGTTTACGCTCCTCTGCATCGACAACCGATGGGAGGCGGCGGCTACCCTCCCGCCATGTCCTGGAAGCGCGAGAAGTGGCCCTGGAAGGCGACAGTCACCGTGCGAGTGGGTCCGTTGCGGTGCTTCGCCACGATGAGGTCGGCCTCGCCGGCGCGCGGGTTGTCCTTCTCGTACGCGCTCTCCCGGTGCAGGAGGATCACCATGTCCGCGTCCTGCTCGAGCGATCCGCTCTCTCGGAGGTCGGACAGGGCCGGCATCTTGTCCGCCCGCTGCTCCGGACCACGGTTGAGCTGGGAGAGCGCGATCACGGGAACCTGCAGCTCCTTCGCCAGCAGCTTGAGCGCACGGGAGAACTCGCTCACCTCCTGCTGGCGCGACTCGACCCGCTTGCCCGATGTCATGAGCTGCAGGTAGTCGATGATCACCATCTTGAGGCCGACCTTCTGCTTGAGCCGGCGGCACTTGGCCCGGATCTCGACCAGGGTCATGTTGGGGCTGTCGTCGATGTAGAGCGGCGCGTCGTTGATGCGGCCGCGGGTGGAGGCGATCGTGGTCCAGTCCCGCGTGTCGACCGTGCCCTTGCGCATGTTCTGCAGCGGAACCGAGGCCTCGGCGGAGAGCAGGCGCATCGCGATCTCCGAGCGGCCCATCTCGAGCGAGAAGAAGATCGACGGCATGTCGTGCTTGATGGATGCCGCGCGCGCGAAGTCGAGCGCGAGGGTCGACTTACCGAGCGCCGGCCTGGCCGCGACGATGATCAGTTGGCCACCGTGCAGACCGTTGGTCAACTCGTCGAGCTCGGCGAATCCGGTGGGCACCCCGGTCATCGAGCCGTCGCGGCCCTTGGCGGCCTCAATTTCGTCAATGGCCGTCGTGACCGCGACGGTGAGCGGGATGAAGTCCTCGGCCTCGACCCCGCCGGTGACCCCGTAGATCTCGGCCTGGGCGTTGTTGACGAGGTCCACGACCTCGCCCTCGCTCGCGTAGCCCATCTGCACGATGCGCGTGCCGGCCTCCACGAGGCGTCGCAGCACGGCCTTCTCCGCCACGATGGTGGCGTAGAAGCCCGCGTTGGCGGCGGTGGGCACGAGACCGGTGAGCGTGTGCAGATATTCGGCGCCACCCGCGCGGGTGAGCTCGCCGGTCTTGGTCAGCTCGTCGGTGACGGCGATCGCGTCGGTCGGCTCGCCGTGCGAGTACAGCGAGAGGATCGCGTCGAAGATGATCTCGTGCTTCGGGATGTAGAAGTCGACGGCACGCACCGATTCGATCACGTCGGCGGTGGCGTCCTTGCTCAGCATCATGCCGCCGATGGCGCTCTGCTCGGCGAGCAGGTCGTGCGGTGGAGTGCGCTCGGACTGCCGCTGATCGGCCGCGAGACCCAAATGGGCGATCGACATCTCACACCTTTCGAAAACACTGTCCGGGCGCCAAGAGGCGATCGGAAACCGGGGTTACCAGGACTTCGTGTGTCGGTCCAGTTCTACCGGTCGCTACCGACAATTCCTGCCCAGCCTGTGGTTCCTTGGGGCCTCCCCGATGGCCCTGCTACACCATAGGAACCCCATGGCACCGGTAGCAAACTGCCCCTGTGGATAACCCTGTGAGCAAATGGCGCGAAACGCCGACGGCGATGTGAGCAACCTGTGGAAAGTCCTGTGAGTAAGTCGCCAGTTTTGGCTGCCATATCCCACTCGACCAGCATTTTTAGTGAATCCGTGCTGTGTGTAGAAACATGTTTACAGTTGCGGTTGAGGGTTGGTACTTTCTTCTGCATCCTGTGTACAAACGAGACCGCTGCGGATAGAAACTAGCCCCAGAAGGGGGGTGGCCGCGGTGAGAAATTGGCCCCAAAAAGGGGGTAGCGGCAGGCTCTCGCCCACCGCTACCCCCTCGAGGGAAAGAGGTGCTACTTTGCCGCCACGACTTGGAGGGTGATGGTGGCCACGAGGTCGTCACGGAGGCGGACTGTCGCCTCGTGCTGGCCCGTCAGCTTGATCGCCGACGGGATCTCGATCTTGCGCTTGTCGACGCTGCCGAGTCCTGCGGCGGCGACGGCCTCCGCGATGTCGGTCGTCTTGACCGAGCCGAAGAGGCGCCCGCCCTCGCCGGCCTTGACGGTCAGCTTCACGGTCGTCGCCTCGAGCTTGGCCTTGAGGTCGAGGGCTTCCTCGTTCGTGGCGTGCTCGCGGGCTACGCGCGCCGCCTTGATCGATTCGACCTGCTTCTCGCCACCGCGGGTCCACGCGACGGCGAAGCCCTGGGGGATGAGGTAGTTACGGCCGTAACCGTTCTTGACATCGATGACGTCGCCGGGTGCACCGAGGCCGGTGACCTCGTGCGTGAGAATCAACTTTGACATTGTCTGGCTCCTTAACGGCCTGAGCCGGCGTAGGGAAGCAGGGCCATCTCGCGCGCGTTCTTGACGGCACGGGCGATGAGGCGCTGCTCCTGTACGGAGACACCGGTGATGCGGCGAGCACGGATCTTTCCGCGCTCGGAGATGAACTTGCGGAGGGTGGCGACATCCTTGTAGTCGATGACACCGACGCGAATGGACTTCGCCGGGGCGGCGTTCTTGCCGCCCTTGATCGTGCGGAGGGGCTTACGGCGATCGCCGCTGCTCTTTCCAGCCATGGTTTCCTGCTTTCTGAAAAAGGTGTGATCCGGCCCCCTCAGGGGACCGGAGGTTTAGAAGGGGGTCTCGTCGCTGTAGCTACCCGGCGTGTTCCAGACGTCGCCGGCGGCAGGCTCGCTCGGGGCGGATGCCGCCCACGGCTCGTCTGCTACCTGGCCGCGTCCGCCACCGGAGTTGCCGCCACCGCCACCGGAGCCGCCCTCGCGAGAGGACGACGTGCGGGTGACCTGCGCTGTTGCGTAGCGCAGGCTTGGGCCGATCTCGTCGACCTCGAGCTCGATGCTGGTGCGCTTCTCGCCCTCTTTGGTCTCGTACGAGCGCTGCTTGAGCCGACCGGTCGCCACCACGCGGGATCCCTTGGTGAGGGAACCTGCGACGTGCTCGGCGAACTCGCGCCACACGCTTGCGCGCAGGAACAGCGCGTCGCCGTCCTTCCAGTCGTTGCTCGCCCGGTCGAAACTGCGGGGAGTGGAGGCGATGGTGAAGTTGGCAACCGCCAGCCCGTTCTGCGTGTAACGCAGCTCGGGATCGCTGGTGAGGTTACCCACCACGGTGATTACGGTTTCGCCGGCCATGGCTACTCGGCGCTCGTCGCGGCAGCGGCGGGGGCGGCAGGCGCAGCCGGGGCGGCGGGAGTCGCGGACGCGACCTCGGCCGACTTGGCGGCGGTTCCTGCTGCGGCGCCGGCCTTCGCGGGGGCGGCAGCCTTGCGGGCGGCCTTCTCTGCGGAGAGCTTGGCGGCCTCGGCGACCTGGGCGATCGCTTCCTCGGCGCGGAGCACCTTGGTGCGCATGACCGCTTCGCTGAGCTTCAGCTGGCGGTCGAGCTCGACGGTCGCGTCCGGGTTGGCGGTCAACGCGACGACCGCGTAGATGCCCTCGGTCTTCTTGTTGATTTCGTAAGCAAGGCGACGACGGCCCCAGACATCAACCTTGTCGATGGTTCCACCATCGTTACGGATGACGTTGAGGAACTTATCGAGGCTCGGGGCCACGGTGCGCTCATCGATCTCTGGATCGAGAATTACCATTAGTTCGTACTGATGCATAACTAACCCACCTCCTTTGGACTAGAACGGCCACAGACG
>NZ_JAYSJZ010000017.1:0-34929 GCF_043726815.1 Lacisediminihabitans sp. | reverse complement strand
GCTCTTCGCCTTGGCGCTGAAGACCGTCTTGCCGGCGAGCTCGGCGTAGGCCGCGAGCGGAGCCTCGCCAATGATCGCCTCGGGCGCATCCGCCACGATTCGGCCGTCACGACCGATGATCGTGCGGTTCGGGAGGTCGAGTTCGCGCCACCAGACGACGTCGGTGACATCGCCGAAGGTGCAGATCATGGCGATGCCTGATCCCTTGTCCTTCTGGGCGAGGTGGTGGGCCAGCACCGGCACCTCCACGCCGAAGAGGGGAGTCGTGACCGTGGTGCCGAAGAGGTGCTGGTAGCGCTCGTCGTCCGGGTGGGCGACGAGGGCGACGCAGGCCGGGAGCAGCTCCGGTCGCGTGGTCTCGATGTGCACGTCGCCGTCTGCTCCGTGGAAGGCCAGTCGGTGGTAGGCCGCCGGCTGTTCCTTGTCCTCGAGCTCCGCCTGCGCCACCGCCGTGCGGAAGGTGACGTCCCACAGGGTGGGCGCATCCGCCTGGTAGGCCTCGCCGCGGGCGAGGTTGCGCAGGAAGGCGCGCTGGGCCGCGGTCTGGGCCTCGTCGCCGATGGTGCGGTAACTCTGGGTCCAGTCGACGCTGAGGCCCATCGTGCGCCAGACGTCCTCGAACTGCTTCTCGTCCTCGGCGGTGAGGCGTTCGCAGAGCTCGATGAAGTTGCGGCGGGAGAGCGGCAGCTGGTCGGCGGCCTTGGACGACGAATTGTCGCCGCCCTCGAGCGGCGGCACGAAGCTCGGGTCGTAGGGCAGCGACGGGTCGCAGCGTACGCCGTAGTAGTTCTGCACGCGACGCTCGGTGGGCAGTCCGTTGTCGTCCCAGCCCATCGGGTAGAAGACGCTCTTGCCGCGCATCCGTTCGAACCGGGCGATCAGGTCCATGTGGGTGTAGCTGAAGACGTGCCCGATGTGCAGGCTGCCCGAGGCGGTCGGCGGGGGAGTGTCGATGCTGAACACGGTGCCGCGGGTGGCCGCCTCCCGGTCGAACCGGTAGGTCTGCTCCTGCTCCCAGCGCTGATCCCACTTCGCCTCGAGGCCCTCGAGGGCCGGCTTGTCTGGGATGGGCGAGGCAGAGATGTCGGCCACGGGGTGCTCCGGTTCTGTATGTGCGGCACCGAGTCAGTGAAGAGGTGCCTGAATGGGGGGATCGTTGTCGATTCTACAGGCCGTGCCTATCTCAGCCGAGGCGCGGAGCCGAGTCGATCAGAGAGCGCGTGTAGTCATGCTGCGGCTTGGAGAACACCGACTCGGTGGGGCCGGCCTCGAGCACCCGGCCGTGCCGCATCACGAGCAGGTCGTCGCTCATGTGGCGCACCACGCCGAGGTCGTGGGTGATAAAGAGATAGCTCAGGCCGAGCGAGCGCTGCAGGTCGTCGAGCAGGTCGAGAACCTGGGCCTGAACCGACACGTCGAGGCTCGACACCGGTTCGTCGCAGACGAGGATCTGCGGCCTCGGCGCGATCGCCCGCGCGATCGCCACCCGCTGCTGCTGGCCGCCCGAGAGCAGTCGCGGGCGGCGGGAGACGAGAGACGCGGGGAGGCCGACCGACTCCATCAGCTCCACGACCTCCGGGGTGGCCCGTCGCGACCGGCCGCCGGTCAGCCCGTCCGCGAGGATCTCGCCGACGGTGAGCCGCGGGTCGAACGAGCTGAGGGCGTCCTGGTAGATCGCGCCGATGTTCGGCCGGCGCTCGCGCCGCTGCGACTCGGTCAGCGTGCTCCACGGCCGGCCGGCGAGGCGAACCTCTCCGGCATCCGGCCGTTCGAGGGCGAGCACCAGGCGGGCCACGGTGGTCTTGCCCGATCCGGACTCGCCGACGATCCCGAGCGTCTTGCCTCGCTCGAGGGCGAACCCCACGCCGTCGACGGCCACGCGCGAGCCGAATTCGCGCCGGAGGCCGGTGGCGGAGAGCACCACGTCGTGGTCCACGCTCGCCCGGTCGCTCTGCGCCGGGGTGATCGGCGGCGCGGGGACCCGCGGCGAGACGGTGAGCCGCTCGAAGCGCGGGCGGTCCGTCGGCACCGCCGCGATCAGCCGGCGGGTGTACGGGTGCCGGGGCTCGGCGAGCACGCGCTCCGTCGGTCCGCCCTCCACCACCCGCCCCTCGGACATGACCACGAGGTACGAGGCCAGCCGGCTCACGACGGCGAGGTCGTGGCTGATCAGCAGGATGGCCGTGCCGGCGTCGCGGAGGCTCTCGAGCAGGTCGAGGATGCCGGCCTGCACCGTCGTGTCGAGCGCCGTGGTCGGCTCGTCCGCGATGAGCAGCCGGGGCCGCAGCGCGAGGGCCGAGGCGATCAACGCCCGCTGGCGAAGCCCGCCGGAGAGTTCGTCCGGTCGCTGGGCCGCTCGCTCGGCCGCCTCGGGAACGCCGGCCTCGGCGAGCAGTTCGATGGCGCGCTCGCGGCGCTGGACGGCGCCGAGCGTGGTGTGGATGCGCAGCGAGTCCGCGATCTCCCGCCCGACCGGCCGCAGCGGGTCGAGGGCCACGAGGGCGCCCTGCGACACGAATCCGATCTCCCGCCCGCGCATCCGGCGCAGGAGTGCGCGCGAGGCCGAGCGGAGGTCCGTGCCGTGCACGCGCAACTCCGCCGCGCTCACCGATCCGCCGGTGAGACCCAGCAGCGCCCTCGCGGTCACGCTCTTGCCGGAGCCGGATTCGCCGACGAGGGCGACGCACTGCCCGGCCTCGATGTCGAAGTCCACCCCGGAGACGACCGTCGTGCCGCCGAAGGCCACGGCGAGATCGCGCACGGAGACGAGGGCGGTCATCGCAGCCGGGTCCTCTCCTGGAGTCCGCGCCCGAGCAGGGTGGTGCCCACCGCCGCCAGCACGATGAAGAGGCCGGGGAAGAAGGTCATCCACCAGAAGGAGCCGAGATAGGTGCGGCCGGCGGACAGCATGGCGCCCCACTCGGCGGCCGGCGGCACCGCCCCGAGGCCGAGGTAGCTGAGCGACGACGCCCAGACAATCGACTGGCCGATGCCGAGCGTCACGAGCACGAAGAGGGACCCGGCCACGTTCGGCAGGAGGTGACGCAGCAGGCGATGGGTCGGACTCCGGCCGAGCACGAGGGCCGCCTCGAGGTAGGGCGCCCGCCGCACCACCAGCACCTGGCTGCGGATGATGCGCGCATACCCCGGCGCGGTCGCGAGCCCGACGGCGATCGTGGAGGTGACCACGCCGGGACCGTAGATCACGATGAAGAGCAGCGCGAGCAGCAGGCCGGGAAACGCGAACAGCACCTCGAGAAACCGGGTGGTGCCGAAGTCGAGCCAGCGCGGCCCGAGCCCGGAGAGCAGCCCGAGCACGAGGGCGAGCCCCACGCCGATCGCCGTCGCCGACAGTCCGATGGTGAGCGAGGCGGCCGTGCCGTGGATGATTCGCGTGAAGATGTCCCGGCCGGACTCGTCGGTTCCGAACGGGTGGGCGAACGAGGGCGCCCGGAAGCTGTCGAGGGGGTGGATGGCGAGGGGATCGCCGGGCGCGATGATGCCGGGAAACAGCGCGGCGAAGACCAGGAAGGCCAGCACGGCGGCGGCGACGATCACGGCGGGCCTCCTCATGAGCGCCCCCGATGCCGTGTCGCCGCGCGGAGGCGCGGGTCGACGAGCCTGTCGGCGAGATCCGTGAGGGTCGTGACGAGCATGTAGCCGGCCTCCACGACGAGCACGACCCCGATCACCAGCGGTACGTCCCGCAGTTGAACGGCGGAGAGCAGGCTCCGCCCGATCCCCGGGCGGGCGAAGATCGTCTCCACGACCACCGCGCCGCTGATCAGGGCGCCGAACGCCCAGCCGGCGAGGCCGATGGCGGGGATCGCCGCGTGCCGCAGCGCGTGCCGCCAGAACACGCCGGCCTCGCTCTCGCCCCGGGCGCGGGCCGCGAGCACGAAAGGCGAGCCGAGGGCGTCGAGCAGGGACTCGCGCATCACCTGGCCGAGGAATCCGGCCAGCGGGATGGCGAGGGTGAGCACGGGAAGCACGAGGCCGGCCGGCCCCGGCACGCTCACCGGGGGCAGCCAGCCGAGGGTCGTGGAGAAGAGCAGGATGAGCGAGATCGCGAGCCAGAAGTGCGGCACCGCCGCCGACACGACCTCGAGAACCCACGTCACGGCCGAGGCCAAGCGGCCGCCCCTGGTCGAGACGGCCGCGAGGGCGAGGGCGATGACGGCGGCGGTGAGCAGGGAGAGCAGCGCGAGCAGCAGGGTGCCGCCGAGATTCTGCCCGATCACCGTGGTCACCGGCTCGCGCAGCGAGTACGACCGGCCGAGGTCCCCGGCGCCCAGCCGACCGAGGTAGTGCAGGTACTGCAGGGGGAGGGGCAGGTCGAGCCCGTAATCGGCGCGCACCCGGGCGAGGGCGGCGGCGCTGGCCTGCGAGCCCGGGCCGCCGAGCACCGCCTCGGCCGGGTCGCCGGGGATCAGCCGGATCGCGAAGAAGGTGACCGTGGCGACGGCCCAGAGCACGAAGACCACGCCCCCGAGCCGCGCGAGCAGCCAGGGGAGTGGCCCGCGCCGAACCGGGGGTGCTGCGGCTACCGGGAGAGCCACGCGTCGTACATCGTGGGCGTTGACACCGTCGGCATCGCGCGCAGCCCGCTCACGACCGTGCGCTGCAGGAAGTGGTTCTGCTGGTCGTAGAGCGGGAGGATGTAGAAGCCGCCAAGCACGATCTCCTGCGCCTTCTTGTAGAGGCTCGCGCGCTCGGCCTGGTCAGAGGTCTGCGCCGCCTTCTCGAGCAGCGCGTCGAGGGCGGGGCCCTTCACCTGGGAGTGGTTGGCGAAGTAGCCGCTCGGCGCCGGGATGGTGCCGGCACTGTCGAAGAGGATGCGCAGAACATCCGGTCCCACCTTCGTGTACGGGGCGCTCACCAGGTTGTACTGGTTCTTGCCCAGGGCGCCGTACCAGCTGGAGAGGTCGAGCGGGTGGAGGTTCACCTTGAAGCCGGCCTGCTTGCTGGTGGCCTGCAGCTGTTCGAAGAGCGACTGCTCGGCGGGGATCGACTGGTTGGTGCTCACCGGGAAGTCCAGCTCGAGCACCCTGCCGTTCTTCGTGCGGTAGCCGTCCGCGTTCTTCGTGCCCCAGCCGGCCGCGTCGAGCAGCGTGGCCGCCGCCTTCTGGTCGTAGCCGAACAGCTTCGGCTCCGAGACGCCGAGCTTCTCGACGCTCGAGAGCGCGGAGTACGAGCGCGTGGCGGTGCCGAAGAACAGGCTCGTGACGGCGTCGTTCACGTTCGCCGAGCGGATGAACGCCTCCCGCACCCTCGCGTCGTCGAACGGCGCGATGCTCGAGTTCAGTTCGAGGCGATTGGAGGCCCCGGGGCGCGGCGCGTCGAGGGCGACGAGGTCCTTGCTCTTCTTCGCGGCCACGAGGGTGTCCGGCTGCACGTTGTCGATCACGTCGACGGTTCCCGCGGTCAGGGCCGCGTAGCGCGACGCGGAGTCGGGCAGGAAGCGCCAGTCGATCGCCTTGAGGTAGGCCTTGCCGGTGTGCGCGGCGTCCGCCGGCGGCGACGTGTATGCCTCGTTGCGCACGAGCGAGATCGACTGCTGGTGGGTCCACTTCGTCACGACGAACGGTCCGGTGCCCACCGGGGATTCGCAGTTGACCGCCTGGCTGCGCTTCAGCGCGGTGGGGGATTCGATCGCGAGCCAGGGCTGCGAGAGGGAGTCGAGCAGCGCGCTGTCCGGGCTGCTCAGGGTGATGCGGGCGGTGTGCTTGTCGACGGCGGTGACTCCCGTCACCTTCTGCAGCGCGAGGTACCCGGTGGACGATGCGGTCGCCGGGTCCTGGAGGTGGGCGACGTTCGCGGCCACGGCATCCGCCTCGAATGGCGTGCCATCGGTGAACTTCACGCCGGTGCGCAGCGTGAAGTCCCAGCTCAGGCCGTCGGCGGACTCGGTCCACTTGGTGGCGAGCCAGGGGATGATGTCCCCGGCCTTGTTCTTGGAGACGAGGGACTCGAGATACTGGGTGGCCACGAGCGCCTGCGGGTAGTTGCCGCCCACGTGCGGGTCGAGGCAGGTGGGCTCGGCGTCCCCGGTGGCGTAGACGAGGGTGCCGCCGGCGACCGGCTTGCCGCCGGACGCACCGGGGGAGGTGGTGCTGCAGCCCGCCACGAGGAGAGCGACGGAGGCGATGACGAGGAGGGGGACGAAGCGTTTCACGGACGGGCTCTCTGCTGAACGACTATTATTGGACTCAGTACAGTATTGCACCGCCCGGAGGTGGACATGGATTCCCGCAACACGGTCGGCCGCCCGCGCACGACGTCGCGCCTGATGCTCGAGGATGCCGCCGCGGAGCTGTTCCTGGAGAACACCTACGCCCTCACCACGATCGAGCAGATCGCCCAGCGCGCCGGCGTCAGCCGCAACACCTTCTTCAACTACTTCGGCGCGAAGAGCGACCTGCTCTGGGTGGAGCTCGACGCAGGGATTGACCGCCTCGCCGAGGAGCTCAAGTCCGTGCCGCCCGGCGTTCCGGCTCTCGCCGCGGTGCGCGATGCCGCGCTGCGGGTGGTCGCCGACATCGGGGTCGACCGCGTGCCGCTGGCCCTCACCCAGGACGATGTGATGGGGACCAGGGAGGAGACCCGGTCATCCGGTCTCGTGCGCCTGGCCCGCCGCTCGGACGTGATCGCCTCGTTCCTGGCCCGGCAGCTCTCGCGGCCGGCCGACGACCTTCTCGTGCTCAGCGCGGCGAACGCGATCTCGGGCGCCCTCTCCGCGGCCTGGACCGTGTGGGCGCGGGACGGCATTGGTCGCGGCCCCCTGGCCGACTACATCTCCTCGGCCCTCGAGATCGTCTCGTCCGGGCTCGAGCTCGCGCTGCCCGGGCCCCCCTAGCCTGGGCCGCCCTGGCCGCCCGGGCGCTGAGTCAGTGGCTCCAGCTCGAGCTGGAAGTGCCGTAACCAGGATTCCGTCAGGGCCACGTGGGCCGCGGCCGCGGTGGATGCGGCGGTCGGGTCATGAGCGATGATCGCGCTCGCGATCGCCCGGTGCCCCCGGTCGCTGATGTCTTTGAGCTCGGGGCCCTGCGGGAGGTTGAACACCTGGTAGGCGCGGGACCGGGACCGGAAGACATCGAGGAGGGCAACGAGGGTCGGATTGCCCGCGGTCTGCGCGATGGTCTGGTGGAACTCGGCGTCGAGGGCGGATGCCGTCGCCGGGTCGTCTGTGGCCTCCATCTCGTCGATGAGCCGCTGCAGCTCGAGTGCCGTCTCCGGCGTGACGCGGGCCGCCGCCTGCACCGCGGCGTGCGTCTCGAGCACCCGGCGCAGCTCGTACATGTCGAGGAGGCCGGACAGCGGGAGCAGGTCGACGGTGAGCGCGAGAACCCCGACGAGGTCGGCGGCCCTCAGCGCGGAGACGTAAGTGCCGGACCCGTGGCGCGACTCGATCACCCCGAGGGCGGCGAGCATCCGCACCGCCTCACGCAGCGAGCCGCGGGAGACCCCGAGCTCCTCGCAGAGCTCGGCCTCGGCCGGAAACTTCTGCCCGGCGGCGAGGCGCCCGGAGGCGATCATCTGCCGCAGCCCGTGGAACGCGTCGTCGACTGCCGACATCACTCGCCTCTCTCTCGCCCACGCCCAGAGTAGCGGTCAGACCGATTGCGCACTTTCGCTCAAGATGTTTGATCACTTGCGCCGATTTGCTCGATTTTACCTGACTGTAACAGTAGATTCACCAAAGTCATATGATGACTTACTAGGGTGAGTGCAACGACGCACCACGACAGGACGGAACACCACCGGGATGACCGAAACGACGACGGCGATCGCCCCCTCCCCGCTGCTGCTCGGGGACGGCAACCTCGCCCGCACCGCCTGGACGCTCTCGCCCGACATCCTGCACGTGAATCACGGCTCGTTCGGAGCCGTGCCGCTCGTGGCGCAGCAGGAGCAGAACCTGCTGAGATCCGAGATGGAGGCCGCCCCGGTCATCTGGTTCCCTAAACTCCCCGCGATGGTCGCCTCTACCCGCGAGGCCATCGCCGCCTTTCTCCGAGCGGATGCCGGGGACCTCGCGCTTGTCCCGAACGCGAGCGCAGGCGCCAGCGTCGTCTACTCGAGCCTTCCGGTGACGCCGGGGCTGGAGATCGTGGTCACCGACCACGGGTACGGCGCCGTGACCATGGGTGCCGAGCGACTCGCCCGCCGCTGGGACGGCACGGTGCGAACCGCGCGGGTTCCGCTCGACGCCACGCCCGAGGAGGCGCATGACGCGATCGTCGCCGAACTCGGCGACAAGACGGGTCTCATCGTCGTGGACCAGATCACGTCGGCCACGGCTCGTTTCCTGCCGGTGGACACGGTGGCCGCGGTCGCCAGGGAGCGGGGCATCGCCATGCTGGTGGATGCCGCGCACGTTCCCGGCCTCGTCGCCGATCCTCTCGCCGGCCTCGACTGCGACTTCTGGGTCGGCAATCTCCACAAGTTCGGCTGTGCGCCCCGCGGGACGGCGGCGCTCATCGCCCGCGGGCCGTTGCGCGACGAGCTCTACCCGCTCATCGACTCGTGGGGAGCCCCGCAGCGCTTCCCGGAGCGCTTCGACACCCAGGGCACGGTCGACGCGACCGCCTATCTCGCCGCTCCGACGGCTCTCGACTTCATCGGATCGACCTGGGGATGGGACGCCACGCGCCGCTACCTGACCGAACTGGCCGACTATGCGGAGGCCACGATCGCCGCCGCGTTCACGGGCCTCACGGGGGAGGACCACCGCGTGCATCCCGGGGCGCAGGTGAATGCCCTGCGACTCGTTCGGCTGCCGACGGGGCTTGGCACATCGCACGCCGAGGCGGACGCCCTGCGGGATCGAGTCGCCTCGGAGCTCGGCATCGAGGCGGCATTCACGAGCTTCGCGGGGGTCGGATACTTCCGCCTCTCCACTCACGTCTACAACACCCCGGCGGACTTCGAGGAGTTCGCCGACCGCTGCGTGCCCGCCCTCGTCGCCCTGGCCGCGCGGGGCGAATGACCGTGACCACCGCTCCGTTCGGCAGTCTTCGCCCACGAAGATCTGCCGAAGTTACCAACCCCGCTCAAGGAATGAGGAAACAGTGAAGAAGAGACTAGTTCTGTCGCTCGTGGGGATCGGCCTCGCGGCCACCCTCGCGCTCTCCGGATGCTCCGCGCCGGCCGAGAGCGGGGGAAAGGTGACCCTGCAGATGGTGGAGAGCCTCACCAACCCGGTGAGGACCAAGGTGCTCAAGGGGCTCATCGCCGACTTCGAGAAGGCGAACCCGAAGATCAGCGTCGATCTCATCTCCCCACCCACGGACCAGGCCGACCAGAAGATCCAGCAGATGCTCCAGTCGGGGAGCGGCGTGGATGTGGTGGAGGTTCGCGACATCACCGTCGGGCCGTTCTCCACCAACGGCTGGCTCTCCGACATGAGCAGCCAGCTCAAGGGCTGGAAGGGTTGGGGCGACCTCACCGAGAACGCCGTCAAGTACGCGAAGAACGCCAAGGGCAAGACCTACTACGTGCCATACGGCTTCTACGGTCTCAGCCTCTTCTACCGCACGGACCTCGTGAAGGCGGCGGGCTTCGATGGCCCTCCCGCCTCCTGGAGCGACCTGCTTCACCAGGCGACCGCCCTGCAGAATCCGGCCAAGAACCAGTTCGGCTACGCCTTCCGCGGGGGCACGAACGCCAACTCCAATGTCGTGGTGGCGATCGAGGCCTATGTGGCCAAGAAGCTGGACCACGACAACGCCTTCAAGCTCACCAATGGCAAGACGATCTTCTCGGCCCCGGAGGCGGCGGACGCGTTGAAGACCTACTTCACCCTGTTCAGCAAGGCGTCGCCGCCGTCATCGGTGGCCTGGGGCTACCCCGAGATGGTGCAGGGATTCTCGAGCGGGTCGACGGCGTTCCTGCTGCAGGACCCCGAGGTGATCGCCACCGTCGGTGAGTCGGACGCCATCACACCGGCCCAATGGAGCACCGCACCGCTGCTCGCCGGCCCGTCCGGCATCGCCGTGCAGCCGATGGCGACGGCCGGCTGGGGCACGGCGGCCAAGAGCACCCACAAGGCGGAGGCGGCCAAGCTCATCGAGTTCCTCTCCGAGGGCAAGGCGTCGACGACCTTCAGCCAGAAGAACAGCCTGGTCCCCATCCTGAAGAGCGCCGCGGACAGCCCGTTCTACAAGACCGGAGCCTGGGCGAGCTACCTCACGATGACCGAGCACCCGGACAAGTACGTCTCGGTGGTGCAGCCGCGCGACTCCGCCTGGTGGACGGAGTGGATCCAGAAGTCGGACTCCGAGGTGCAGAAGGTGCTCATCGGGCAGATGACCCAGAAGGAGCTGCTCGCGAGCTGGGACGCCTACTGGACGGACAAGTGGAAGCAGAAATGAGCCCGTTGCTGAAGCGAAACGGCCGCAGACCGTGACGAAGCTCGACAACGCGACGAAGGGGCGCCCGTCGGTCACGACGGGTGCCCCGGGCCCCGCCGTGGCAGTCGGATCCGCCGAGCCGCGGTCGATCCGTCGACGGCGCGCGTTCACGGTGCGCCGCGGTGCCACCATGGCGGCCTTCATGGCCCCGGCCGTGTTCTTCGTGGCCGTCTTCATCTACTACCCGATGGTGTCCGGCAGCCAGATGGCGTTCCGCAACTGGAACCTCAACAACCTCACCGACACGGCGTTCGTGGGCCTCAAGAACTTCCAGACGATCTTCGCCGACCCCACCTTCTACACCGTGCTCGGCAACACCGTCGTGTGGGTCGTCGCCTCGATCGTGCCGCAATTCGTCATCGGTTTCGCGATCGCCCTGTTCCTGCGGCGCAAGTTTCCGTTCCGCGGGCTCTACCAGGCGCTGATCTTCTTCCCGTGGGCGATCTCGGGATTCCTGATCGGAATCCTGTTCCGCTGGATGTTCAACAGCGAGTTCGGCGTGATCAACGACCTACTGAGCAAGGCCGGAATCATCCACAGCCCCATCCCGTGGCTCGCCGACCCGAAGACGGCGATGGTCGCGGTGATCATCGCCAACGTCTGGTACGGCGTGACCTTCTTTGCCATCATCATCCTCGCGGCCCTGCAATCGGTTCCCGACGAGATGCTCGAAGCGGCCGCCCTGGACGGCGCGGGCAAGGCGCGCACCCTGTTCCAGGTGATCGTGCCGTACATCCGGATCACCCTCTCGCTCACCGTGCTGCTGCGGGTGATCTGGATCTTCAACTTCCCGGACATCATCTACGGCATGACGGGCGGGGGACCGGCCAACCAGACCCACATCGTCACCACCTGGATGATCGCCACGACCCAGAGAGGGGACTATGGCCAGGCCTCGGCGCTCGGTCTCATCGTCGTCGGTCTGCTCGTGCTGTTCTCGATCTTCTTCCTCACCGCCAGCCGCGAAAAGAAGGGCGACCTCTCATGATCACCAGGGAGACCCCACTCGCCAGGGCCATCAGGATCGCCTTCCTCGCGCTCTGGCTGGTCATCACCCTCTTTCCGCTGTATTGGATAGCGGTGACCTCCTTCAAGTCGCCCGGTTCGGTCTTCAGCTACCCCCTCACCTACTGGCCGAAGGTCTTCTCGCTCGAGAACTACGCCGGCCTGTTCGCCAAGTCGCAGTTCGGCGTCTATGTTGCGAACAGCCTCGTGGTCTCGATCTCGGCCGCGCTGGTTGCGACCCTCATCTCGTTGTTGTCCGCCTATGTGCTCGCGCGTTTCGAGTTCCGCAGCAAGGGCGCCCTGCTCATGGGGTTCCTGGTGACCCAGATGATCCCGTCCTTCATCGCCCTCGGGCCGCTCTATCTCATGTTCACGAGCCTCGGCCTCGTCGACAACAGGTTTGGCCTGACGCTGATCTACATCGCGGTGTGCATCCCGTTCTGCACCGTAATGTTGCGGGGATTCTTCGCGAACGTGCCGGACGCCCTCGAGGAGGCCGCGATGATCGACGGCTGCTCCCGGGTCGGCGCCCTCTTCCGGGTGTTGGTGCCGGTGATGAAACCGGGGATCGTCGCGGCGTTCATCTTCAACTTCGTCAACTGCTGGAACGAGCTGTTCCTGTCGGTGACCCTCATCAACAGCGACGGCAAGAAGACGATCCCCACCGCCCTCAACGGGTTCATCAGCAGCTACAACATCGACTGGGGGTCGATGTCGGCGGCTGCCGTCCTTACCATCGTGCCGACGATGGTGCTGTTCGCCTTCGCCAGCCGATACATCGTGCAGGGCCTCACCGCCGGGGCGGTAAAGGGCTGAGGCGGCCTACGGGAGCTCGGCGTTCAGGGACGCCTCATCCGGCGTCGAGAGCGAGAGCAGGGCCTCCTGGATGTGCTCGTTCGCGGTGAGCCTCCGTTCGATCCGGCGAAGCGAGTACGCGACGTGGGTCTCCGTGTCGTCACCCACGATGTCCACCGAGGCGACGAGGAATACCCTCCCCGGGCCGGTGAACTCCAGGTGCAGGTACGTGACCCGGTCGATCTCCGGCTGGTCGAGAAGACGGCGCAGCACCTCGTTGTGCAGCCGGGCATCCGGCATCTCACCGATGAGGAACCGGCGGTTGCGGTCGATGAGCACGATCGCCACCACGCCGAGGAGCACGCCGACCAGGATCGACCCGATCGAGTCGAACGCCGCGAGGCCGGTCAGTTGGTGCAGCAGGATGCCCACGAACGCGATCGAGAGTCCGACGAGCGCCGCGGCATCCTCCGCGAACACGGCGCGCAGTGTGGCATTCGAACTGGTGAGGGCGTAGACCCCGGTGCTGGTGCCGCGGTTGATGCCGCCGCGCCTGGCCTGGCGGAAGGCCTGCGCGAACGAGAACCCCTCGAGCAGGAACGAGACGGCGAGGACGAGGTAGGCGACGCCGAAGTTGGTGGCGTTCTCCGGCTGGATCAGCTGCTGGATGCCGTGGCTGATCGAGACGATGGACCCCGCGGTGAAGATGCCGAAGGCCGCGATCAGCGACCAGACGTAGGCCTCCCGCCCGTAGCCGAGGGGGTGCGACGCGTCGCGCGTCTTGGTGGATCGCCGGTCGGCGACGAGGAGGAAGATCTCGTTGCCGAAGTCCGCCCAGGAGTGCGCCGTCTCGGCGACCATGGAGGCGGATCCGGTGAGAACGGACGCCACGGTCTTGGCGATCGCAACCAGCAGGTTCGAGCCGAGGGCGATCAGCACGGTGAGGGATCCGCCGGCGACGGTGGGGGTGGCCTCGGTCATCGCCTCAGTCTCGCAGGTCGCCACGATCTGTCTCGCGTCGGTTTTTTGCCCCACCGCTGAATCGGGCTGCACAGACCACCCTCCTGCTCGGGCTCGCCGTGATCGCATTCCTCGTGAGTCGGCGTCGCGCGAGCCGCTAGGATTGAGGCACAGACTGAGATCCGGCCATCACCGGGGAGTCCTCGGAAGAACGGCGAACACCCCTCACGGGGCGGGCGGCAAGTAGAGCCGAGCGGGCGAGCCCGTCACAGCCGTAACGAGCGGTCGGAGCAATCCGGCAAGCGAGGTGGTACCGCGTCAGTCGCACCCGAGAGTGCGCCCGGCGTCCTCGTCCAGACAGCAATGACCTGGAGAGACATGACCTACCCCAAGAGCTCGCCCGACGCCCAACCCGCCGAACCGTTGCGCCCGAGCCCGAACTTTCCAGCCATCGAGCACGAGGTTCTCGAGTTCTGGAAGCGCGACGGCACGTTCCAGGCCTCCATCGACCAGCGCGAAGGCGCCGAGGAGTGGGTGTTCTACGACGGACCGCCCTTCGCGAACGGGCTGCCGCACTACGGCCACCTGCTCACCGGCTACGCGAAGGACCTGTTCCCGCGCTACCAGACCATGCGCGGCAAGCAGGTGCACCGCCGGTTCGGCTGGGACACCCATGGGCTGCCGGCGGAGCTCGAGGCTATGCGCCAGCTCGGCATCACCGAGAAGCACCAGATCGAGGAGATGGGAATCGCCACCTTCAACGCGAAGGCGCGCGAGTCCGTGCTCGAGTACACCCGCGAGTGGGAGGACTACGTCACCCGCCAGGCGCGCTGGGTCGACTTCGAGAACGACTACAAGACTCTCGATGTCACCTTCATGGAGTCGGTGATCTGGGCGTTCAAGCAGCTCTACGACAAGGGACTCGCCTACGAGGGGTTCCGGGTGCTGCCGTACTGCTGGCACGACGAGACGCCGCTCTCCAACCACGAGCTGCGCATGGACGACGACGTCTATCGGATGCGGCAGGACCAGTCGGTGACCGTCACCTTCCCGCTCGACGGCGCGAAGGCCGAGAGCCTGCGCCTCACCGGGGTGAAGGCCCTCGCCTGGACGACGACGCCGTGGACCCTGCCCACCAACCTCGCCCTCGCCGTCGGCCCGGACATCCGCTACGCGGTCGTGTCCAGCGGACCACTTGGCGCCTCAGACGGCTCGGCCGAGGGGGTCTCCGAGTTCCTCCTGGCCGCCGACACCGTGGCCACCTACGCGAAGGACCTCGGCTACGGCTCGCCCGAGGCCGCCGTCACCGCGATCGACCGCACGATCCTCGGCGCGGAGCTCGCCGGTGTCACCTACGACCGACTGTGGGACTACTACGCCGACGAGGAGGCCTGGGGCACCGGCAACGCCTGGCAGATCCTCGTCGCCGACTACGTCGCCACCGGCGAGGGCACCGGGATCGTGCACCAGGCTCCCGCCTACGGTGAGGACGACCAGGTCACCTGCGCCGCCGCCGGCATCCCGGTGATCATCTCCGTCGACGACGGGGGAAAGTTCCTGTCGATCGTCACGGATGTGGCCGGACTGCACGTCTTCGATGCGAACAAGCCGCTCGTGCAGAAGCTGCGGGCCGACGGGCGCCTGCTCCGTGTCGCGAGCTACGAGCACAGCTACCCGCACTGCTGGCGCTGCAAGAACCCGCTCATCTACAAGGCGGTGTCGAGCTGGTTCATCCGCGTCACCGAGATCCGCGACCGCATGGTCGAGCTCAACCAGGAGATCAACTGGGTGCCGGACAACGTGAAGGACGGCCAGTTCGGCAAGTGGATCGCCAACGCCCGCGACTGGTCGATCTCCCGCAACCGGTACTGGGGATCGCCGATCCCGATCTGGAAGAGCGACGACCCGGAGTACCCGCGCATCGACGTCTACGGTTCGCTCGACGAACTCGAGGCCGACTTCGGCGTGCGGCCGGACGACCTGCACCGCCCATACATCGACGCGCTCACCCGCCCCAACCCCGACGATCCGACCGGCAGGTCGACGATGCGCCGCATCGAGGACGTGCTCGACGTGTGGTTCGACTCCGGGTCGATGCCCTTCGCCCAGGTGCACTACCCGTTCGAGAACGGGGAGTTCTTCGAGGAGCACAATCCGGCCGACTTCATCGTGGAGTACATCGGCCAGACCCGCGGCTGGTTCTACATGCTGCACGTGCTGTCGACCGCGCTCTTCGACCGTCCGGCGTTCAAGAACGTGATCGTGCACGGAATCGTGCTGGGCAGCGACGGGCAGAAGATGTCCAAGTCGCTGCGCAACTACCCGGATGTCTCGGAGGTCTTCGACCGGGACGGCGCGGATGCGATGCGCTGGTTCCTCATGGCGTCGTCGGTGATCCGCGGCGGCAACCTCATCGTCACGGAGGAGGGCATCCGCGAGGGCGTGCGCCAGCTCATGCTGCCGCTCTGGAACAGCTACTACTTCTTCAGCCTGTACGCCAACGCCGCCGACTACACCGCCGAGTGGCGCACCGACTCCACGGACGTGCTCGACCGCTATCTGCTCGCCAAGACGCGCGAGCTCGTGTTCGACGTGACCACCCACCTCGACAACCTCGACAGCCCGCTGGCCGCGCTCGCCCTGCGCGACTTCGGCGACGTGCTCACCAACTGGTACGTGCGCCGCAGTCGTGACCGCTTCTGGTCGGGGGACACCTCCACCGCGGAGGGACGGGACGCGTTCGACACGCTCTTCACCGTGCTGGAGACGCTCACCCGGCTCGCGGCCCCCCTGCTGCCGCTCGTCAGCGAGCGCGTCTGGAAGGGTCTCACCGGCGAACGCAGCGTGCACCTCACCGACTGGCCGGACGCGGAGCGCTTCCCGCTCGACCACGAACTCGTCGCGGCGATGGACCGGGTGCGTGAGATCGCGTCCTCCGGCCTCGGCCTGCGCAAGGCCACGGGGCTCCGGGTGCGCCTGCCGCTCGCCGAGCTCACCGTGGTGGCCGACAACGTGGGCTCCCTGGCCGGCTTCTCCGACATCCTGCGTGACGAACTCAACGTCAAGGCCGTCGTGCTGCGCGAGCTCGAGGAGGGCAGCCTCGCCGACTTCGGCATCACCCGCAGGCTCACCGTGAATGCCCGGGCCGCCGGTCCACGCATCGGCAAGGCCGTGCAGGCCGTGATCCAGGCGGCCCGGTCCGGCGACTGGTCGCCGAGCGGCGATGGAGTGCTCGTGGGCGGCATCGAGTTGGTCGCCGGCGAGTTCGAGCTCGAGCTGCAGGCGGCGCACGAGGCCCAGGCCATCACCTTCCTGCCCGGCGGCGGCTTCGTGCTGCTCGACACCGAGACCACCTGGGAGCTCGAGGCGGAGGGCCTCGCCCGGGACATCATCCGTGCGGTGCAGGACACCCGCAAGGCCGCGGGACTCGCCGTGAGCGACCGGATCGACCTCGCCCTCTACCTCGCCTCGGGCTCCGAGCGCTCGGGAGTCGAGCCGTTCGAAGACACGATCGCCCGGGAGACTCTCGCCCTCGCGATTGAGGTCCGTTCGACGGACGGCGAGAATGTTGAGACGTATGCCGCGCAACACGGCACACCCGGCGCCTTCCGGGCGCTCGTGCCGGCGGGCCAATACGCGAACAGCGGCGACATTCTCGTCCAAGTCACCATCCACGGAGCAGGTACAGATGTCTAAGAACCACGACGCGCACGACCCGGAACTCAGCGACGATGCGCTCTATCAGAACGACGCGGACCAGGTCTACCGCGAACTCCTCGACCGGGTCGGGGAGGCGAACCCGCAGCCGCGGCTCGCGGCGACCAGACGGGTGGTCGAGCTGCTCGGCGACCCCCAGCGCGCGTACCCGATCATCCACATCACCGGCACGAACGGCAAGACCTCCACGAGCCGGCTCACCGAGAGCATCCTGCGGGCGTACGGGCTGCGCACCGGGCTCCTCACCAGCCCGCACCTCGTGCGGGTGAACGAGCGCATCGTGGTGGACGGCGACCCCATCTCCAACGAGGCGTTCGTCGCCAACTACCACGACATCCGGCCGTATCTGCTCATGGTGGACGCGGAGCTCGAGGCGGCGGGGGAGCTTCCGCTCACCTTCTTCGAGGCCTTCACTGCCCTGGCCTACGCGAGCTTCGCCGACGCCCCGGTGGATGTCGCGGTGATCGAGGTCGGACTCGGCGGCGAGTGGGACTCCACCAACGTCGGCGACGGCGTGGTGGCCGTGTTCACCCCGATCTCCCTCGACCACACCGCCCGGCTCGGCAACACCGTGGCGCAGATCGCGGCCACCAAGTCTGGCATCATCAAGCCGGCGGCCGCCGTCGTGACCTCCACCCAGCAGCCGACGGCTCTCGCCGAGCTCGAACGCGCAGCCGAACTCACCGAGTCGAGCCTCGCCGTGCAGGGCAAGGCCTTCGAGCTGCTCGGCACGACCGTGGCGGTCGGCGGGCAGGTGCTCTCCGTGCGCGGGCTCGCCGGCACCTACAACGACCTCTTCCTGCCACTCTTCGGTGACCACCAGGCCCAGAACGCCGCGGTCGCGATCGCGGCCGTCGAGTCGTTCCTCGGCGGCGGCGAGCAGGCGCTCGTCGGCGACGTTCTCGCCGAGGGCCTCGCGACGGCGGCCTCGCCCGGCCGGCTCCAGGTGATCGGTGTGGAGCCGACCGTGATCATCGACGCCGCCCACAACCCGGATGGCGCCGAGTCGCTCACCAAGGCCATCTCCAGCTACTTCACCTTCGACGAGGTGGGCGTCGTGCTCGGTGTGCTCGCCGACAAGGATGCGCGGGGCATCGTCTCCGCGCTGGTCCCGATCACCACGCGGTTCTTCGTCACCGCGTCGAGCTCCGACCGCGCGGTGCCGGTGGACGACCTCACGCCGATCGTGTTCGACCTCGCCGGCGAGGCGGCCACCGACTCGTTCGACTCCGCCCAGGACGCGATCGATGCCGCGCGCGAGTGGGCCGCGCAGGAGCCGCGCCGCGGCGTCGTGATCACCGGATCCATCACCCTGATCGGCGAGGCGATCACGCTCGCCGAACAGGACGGCTGGAAGCGGTGACCGCGCAGCCGGCTCCCGGCCGAGCACGCCGGGAGCGCTCGGCCACCGAGTCGCTGCTCTCGATCGTGCTGCTGCTCGAGGCGGTGCTGGTGTTCTTCATCGCCCTCACCGCGTTCGGCCTGCGCGTGCTGCCGGCCGCCGCCGCCTTCGGTGGGGGAGCGGCACTGCTCGTGGCACTGCTGGTGGTGGGGCGGCTCGTTCGCTACCGCTGGGGAGTCTGGCTCGGCTGGCTGGCCCAGGCCGTGCTTCTCGCCACCGGTTTCCTGCTGCCCCTCATGTGGTTCATCGGCGCGGTGTTCGCCGCCCTCTGGATCTACTGCGCCATCACCGGCCGTCGCCTCGACCGCCGCAATGCCCTGTACCGACCTGCCGCCGACCGAACGTCCCCTACCCCCACCGAAACCACCGCAACGCCGGACATCACCGGCACTGAGGAGTCACCATGACCACCGTTGAAGAAACTCTCGTCCTCGTGAAGCCGGACGGCGTCTCCCGCAACCTCACCGGCGAGATCCTGCGCCGCATCGAGGCCAAGGGCTACCAGCTCGTCGACGTGAAGCTCGTCGAGGCCGACCGCGAACTGCTCGCCAAGCACTACGAGGAGCACGTCGGCAAGCCGTTCTACGAGCCCCTCGTCGAGTTCATGGAGAGCGGGCCCGTCGTGGCCCTGCGCATCGCGGGCGACCGCGTGATCGAGGGCTTCCGCTCGCTCGCCGGCACGACCGACCCCACCACGGCGGCGCCCGGCACCATCCGCGGCGACCTGGGCCGGGACTGGGGCCTCAAGGTGCAGCAGAACCTGGTGCACGGCTCGGACTCGCCGGAGTCTGCCGCGCGCGAGCTCGGCCTCTGGTTCGACTGAACCCTCCCTGACAAAGCAGAACTGACAAAGCAGAACACTCGTCCGTCAGTAAGTGCTCGCTGGGGTGGCCCAGCCAGCACTTACTGACGGTTGAGTTGGGGTTGGCCGAACTCGGTGGTGGTCGGGACTAGCCGGCCGACGCCGCCTTCTCCACGAATGCCGCGAACACCGCGGGATCGGTGATCGACCCGGTGAAGCGCTCGCCATTGACGAAGACCGTCGGGGTGCCGGCGAACTTCTGAGGCGTGTTCGCGACTCCCTTGAAGGTGACCGTCTGCCCGGACGGGTCGACGCGGGCCGTGGCGGCCGTCACCCAGGGCACGAAGGCCTGCGAGGTGATGCACGAACTGATCTTGCTGCTGCTGCTCCCCGCGTCCTTGAGCACGGCGATCAGCTCCTTGTCCGTCTTGCCCGAGGTGTTTTCGGCCGGCTGGTTGGCGAAGAGCGCCGTGTTCACCGCGTAGAAGTTGTTCGGGTCGTAGTTGGCGACACAGGCCGCGGCGTTGGCCGCCCGGCTCGCGTACTTGTTGCCCAGCGAGTTCGCGTCGAGGAAGGCGATCGGGTGAATCTCGAGGCTCGCAGCCCCCGCGGTCACCATCGACTCGATCTGCTGGGAGTTCGCCGCCTCGAACTGCTGGCAGAACGGGCACTGGTAGTCGATGTAGGTGACGATGCGCACGCCCTTCAGCGTGGACGGATCGGTGGGCACCGGCTTGCCGCCGGCCTTGATCGCGGGAGTCGGCACGGCGGCCATCTTGCTGCCGGTGAGCAGGATGCCGTCGCTCGCCATGTTCTTCGGCCCGTCGCCGGAGGGCTTGTTGGCGTTCACGCTGACGATCACGAGGGCGACGACCGCGATGATCGCGATGACGCCGACCACAATTCCACCCTGCAGGAACACCCGGTTGCGGCGCTGCCGCTTCTTCTCGGCCTCGCGCTCGATCCGCGCCGTCTCGCGGGCGGTCTCTCGCCGATCCTTCTTTCCCGGTTGCGGGGAGTTGCGGTTGGCGGGAGGAGCGACCATGTGAAGAGACCCAACGTTGTCGAATGAACAGGAACCGGTACTAACAATACGAAATGGTGCTCGGAGCATCCGTTGCCCGGGCTGGCGTTTTGCCTAGAGGCGGTTGAGAACGTCCAGCCGCAGCTGGGCGATGACCGCCACGACGACGTAGCTGAGCAGCGTGATGAGCGGCACGTAGCCATAGGCGGCGGCGAACACTCGGCGCGCTCGTTCAGGCACCCGGAGGTGGCCCGCCTTGAGGTTGTAGAGGGTGATCAGCCAGAACGAGGGGATCGTGACCGCCCAGGTCGCCATGCACCACGGGCAGAGGGTGCCGAGGTCGAAGATGCTCTCGGTGATGAGCCAGATCACGAGCGCCAGGGCGCCGGTGATGCCCACGTTGAGCGCGATCCAGAACCAGCGGGCGAAGGACACCCCGCTGATGATGAGCGCGGCGATCACGAAGAGCGCCATCCACCCGCCGATGCCGATCAGGGGATTGGGAAAGCCGAACAGCGAGCCCTGCCAGGATTGCAGGTTCTTGCCGCACTGCACGAGAACGCTGACGTTGCAGGTGGGAGCGACGTCTGGCGTGGTGAACGTGCCCACCTTGTCGACGGTGAGCCGGAAGGCCGCGAAGAAGCCGACGACGGAGGCCACGGCCAGGAACATGCCGAGCTCGAGCGGGCGCCCGTCCCGCCTCAGCCGGGGCACCGTGACTGCGAACACCACGGCCATGAGCACGAGTTGGGCGGCGAGCAGCCAGCTGAACGAGAGGTAGGCGGCCCACGCCTCGAAGACCACGCCGACGGCGAAGATGGTGCCGAGGGCGCGCCACCATCCGGGAGAGACGGATGCCCCGGCGAGCCGCGCGGCGCCGACGGTGAGCGCGATCACGAAGATCGCCATCGAGAAGGCCGAGGACGGGTAACCGAGCTCGTTGTCCGCACCGATGAGCTTCGGCGTGCCGCTCGCCGACTCGAGGCCGGCGAACGCGATCACGGTGCCGATGAACGAGACCAGCACCCCCGCAGCGCCGAGGGAGGTCAGGAGCAACGCGGACCGCACCGGGCGGATTTCCGGCGAGTTCGGAGTCACCCTCGGATTATTGCATGCACCAAATGCCGCATTGCTGGCAATGCGTGCGATAATTTGGTTTAGTCACCCGAGCCGCGCTCGATGTGACGCCAGAGAATGCTTACCGGGCATCAAACCGGGCCACGAAGAATCGGTACGTCGGAAGACAGTGCCGCATTCCAGACCGTGTCGGATAGCAAGTTCCGAGCAGTGAGAACGAAACTAAGACGAGCGAGACCAGAGCCAGCTCCACCCGGAGCACCGTCCACAAATGCCGTGCCAGGAGGCAGGGCATCACCAGGCACAGGCCGGTCTCGGAACGTGAGAATTAGCGGGATGTTCGCCGAGGCGCCAGATTCGCCGAAGCGTACGGCCGCACGAGAGAGTACCCGGTAGGCGGCGCGGTCGCCTGCAGCGGGCTAGGAGTGCACCAGCGATGGTGGAGACAACTGACAACAATGACGGCGCAACACCGAACGAGGGCAAGAGGCGCAGCCGCCTCTTCGGCGGCCGCAGGGCCAAGGCGGCGGCAGCCCCACCCGTGACCGCGCCGCCCGTGACCGCACCGGAACCGACGGCTCCGCCGGCACAGCAGGCGCCAGTTCAGCAGCAGGCACCAGTTCAGCAGGCGCCAGTTCAGCAGCAGGCACCAGTGCAGCCGACGACGCCGGATGCCCCGCGAGAACAGCCCGCGGACGTCGCCGCCCCGGCCACCGCCCCTCGCCGTCGCAGCGCCCCGCGCACGACGGACGCGACCACGGCCGTCGAGCTGACCATCGCCGATCAGGCCCCGGCTGATCGGTCAGCCCCAGATCAGTCCGCCGCAGATCAGTCCGCCCCCGTCAAGCGAGCTCCGGCCAGGCGCTCGTCCGCGCCGAAGGCGGCACCCGCTCCGGAGTCCGGCGCCAAGGAGTCCGGCGCCAACGAGTCCGGCACGCAGCAGGCGGAGCCCAAGAAGGCCCCGGCCCGCAGCCGCACCCGCAAGCCGGCAGACACGCCCGCCGACAGCGCGCCCGAGACGGCGTCGCAGCCGCAGCA
This sequence comes from Lacisediminihabitans sp., assembly GCF_043726815.1. Taxonomy (NCBI): domain Bacteria; kingdom Bacillati; phylum Actinomycetota; class Actinomycetes; order Micrococcales; family Microbacteriaceae; genus Lacisediminihabitans; species Lacisediminihabitans sp. Next base: position 12,697 of record NZ_JAYSJZ010000017.1, on the reverse strand, counting down.
GGCCGAGCAGCCGAAGCAGCCGGCCCGCCCCACGACATCCCTGCTCTTCCAGGCCCCCGACCTTCCGGTGCTGCCGCCCCGCCCGGCCGGACGCTCCGGTGGGCAGGGCCAGCAGGAGCCCCGCGACGACTTCGAGGAGACCCCGACCGTGCGCCGTCGGTCCCGCCGACGCTCCGGCGAAGAGGACCGCGAGTCCGGTCCCGGCACAGGAAGCGGCACCCCGGCGAACACCGTCGTCAAGGTGCGCACCCCGCGCCCGGCGCCGGAACTGAGCAACGAGCCGACGAAGGTGCGCGGCTCCACCCGCCTCGAGGCGAAGAAGCAGCGTCGTCGCGACGGCCGGGATGCCGGACGCCGCCGCCCCGTCATCACCGAGGCCGAGTTCCTCGCCCGCCGCGAGAGCGTCGACCGCACGATGGTGGTGCGCTCCAAGTTCGACCGCATCCAGATCGGCGTGCTCGAAGACGGCGTGCTCGTGGAGCACTATGTGGCGAAGGCCGCCGACGCGAGCCTGATCGGCAACGTCTACCTCGGCCGGGTGCAGAACGTGCTCCCGAGCATGGAGGCCGCCTTCGTCGACATCGGGCGCGGTCGCAACGCCGTGCTGTACTCCGGTGAGGTGGACTGGGAGGCCGCCGCCGAGAACTCGAGCGACGGCAAGAGCCAGGCCCGACGCATCGAGCTCGCCCTCAAGCCGGGCGACAAGGTTCTCGTGCAGGTGACGAAGGACCCGGTCGGCCACAAGGGCGCGCGCCTCACCAGCCAGGTGAGCCTGCCGGGCCGCTACCTGGTCTACGTGCCCAACGGATCCATGAACGGCATCTCCCGCAAGCTTCCGGACACCGAGCGTGCGCGTCTCAAGAAGATCCTCAAGGAGGTTCTGCCCGACAACGTGGGCGTCATCGTGCGCACCGCGGCCGAGGGCGCAACCGAGGAGCAGCTCACCCTCGACGTGAACCGACTCACCTCCCAGTGGGCAGCCATCAGCGAGACGCTCGAGAACGTCCAGGCGCCGGCGCTGCTGCACAGCGAGCCCGACCTGCTCGTCAAGATCGTGCGCGATGTGTTCAACGAGGACTTCCACACTCTCGTGATCGACGGAGAGGATGCCCTCGGCACGATCTCCACCTACCTCAAGCAGGTCGCGCCGGATCTCATCGACCGGCTCCAGACCTACGAGGGCACCGTCGACTCGTTCGACGAGTACCGCATCACCGAGCAGATCGAGAAGGCCCTGGACCGCAAGGTCTGGCTGCCCTCCGGCGGTTCGCTCGTGATCGACCGCACCGAGGCGATGACCGTGGTCGACGTTAACACGGGCAAGTTCGTCGGCTCCGGGGGAAACCTCGAGGAGACGGTCACCAAGAACAACCTCGAGGCGGCCGAGGAGATCGTGCGCCAGCTTCGCCTGCGCGACATCGGCGGCATCATCGTGGTCGACTTCATCGACATGGTGCTCGAGTCCAACCGCGACCTCGTGCTGCGCAGACTCGTCGAGTGCCTCAGCCGCGACCGCACCAAGCACCAGGTGGCCGAGGTCACCTCGCTCGGTCTCGTGCAGATGACGCGCAAGAAGCTCGGCCTCGGACTCATCGAGTCGTTCAGCGAGCCGTGCGAGCACTGCGCCGGCCGCGGCATCATCATCCACCACGACCCGGTCACCAAGCACCGCCAGACGGCGCAGCCCGAGATCCGTCGCAGCCGCGGCAAGGGCGGCAATGGCGGCGGCAACGGCGGCAACGGCAACGGTGGCGGCGGCAACGGCGACTCCGGTCGCGGCCAGTCCAACGGATCGGGCCAGAAGCCCTCGGGCGGAACGCACGCCATCACCGACGACGTGAAGAACGCGCTCGCCCAGATCGCGGCCTCCACCATCGCGCACTCGAACGAGCCGGTGCACCACCAGGCGGAACCGGTCAGCGAACCGGTCGAGCACGCGGTGGAGCAGGCCTCCGTCGCCGCGGCAGAGGCCGCGGTGGAGATCCTCGACATCCAGGTGAAGAAGACCGCCCGCGCGCCGCGCACGATCAGCCCGCGTGACGCCGAGCAGATTCTCGACTCGGTGCTCGACGCCCTGCCCGAGCCGAAGCAGCCCGGCCAGGGTCGCGCGCGCACGAGCCGTCGCGTCTCGAGCGCCGGACCGGTACGCACGTCATCCGGCGACGCCGGGTCTTCGCCAGAGGTGTAGTCGACGGATTCACCGCGCACCGGGGCCTTCTGGCTTCGGGCGCGGTGGGTCAGTCCGTCGCCGGAGCCTCGATGGCTCCGGCGCGCCGTTCGCGCTGGGAGACCCGCAGTCCGCTGGCGGCGAGGCGTTCCACCAGCTGCCGGATGCTGACCGGTTCCGCGCCGGCCGCCACGAGTTCCTCGTAGCGGGCCTCCGGCACGTCGTAGTGGTCGAGGTCGAACCCGCGGCGGGGGATTCCCAGCCGCAGGGCGAAGTCGTGCAGTTCCTCGAGTGAGCTGTCGCTGACCAGATGCGACCAGAGCGTGTCGTGTGCTGGCCACCTAGGCTGGTCTATCAACACGGTCATTGGCCGATTCTAGACACGGCCCCAGCGCCGAAACGAGCCAGCCGCCGCACCCACTCACACAAGGGGACCCTTCCGATGACAGCCCTCGCCCATCGCGTCGTGCGCCAGCGCGGCTTCCTCGTGGCCCTGGCCGCGGCGTTCCTCGTGCTCGTCGTGCTCGTGGTGCAGAGCCTGCTCACCTTCCTCGTGGCACAACTGGGGTATTCCGGCGGCGGTTCCACGCGCGACCTCCCGTGGTGGACGCTCTACGGCCGGCAGGTCCTGACGGTGTCGGTGCCGTTCGCCGTGGGGGTGCTGCTCGGGTTCTGGTTCATCGCGCCCGTCGCCGCCGAGCTGAGGCTCGCCCACGTGGTCACGAGGAGCCTGCTCGCGGCCGTGGCCGGGGCGATCCTGGTGTTCCTCACCACGAGCGTCGTGGAGGCCGTGGCGGCCGTCCAGGCCCTCGCGGAGCAGGGCGAACTCGCACGGCTCGGCGACGAGACGGCGCGCGCCATCGGGATCGGGCTCGCCTTCGGCGCGCAGGCGCTCGTTTCGGCGACGCCCCTCGTGATCCTCGCGGGCATCCTGCTCTGGAATTGGGTCGAACGCCACCCGTCCCGGCACCCCATCGCGGGAATCGTGGACACGGCCTGACGGCTGCCCGGGGCCCGTTTGACCGACGGGCCAGAAATCGAGTATTGTTGACCCTTGGTGTGCGCTGGGCTAAGCCCGCGAAATGTCAGCACGCCATGACTTCCCTGGATACTTCCAGTCGAATACGGACTTACCAGTCAAATAGTGAGGGTTACCAAGTGGTTTACGCAGTTGTGCGCGCCGGTGGTCGGCAGGAAAAGGTTGAGGTCGGCACTATCGTCGTGCTCGATCGCATCAAGGCCGACAAGAACGGCAACGTCGAGTTGGCACCAGTGCTGCTCGTCGATGGCGACAAGATCACGCACGACGCTTCGGCGCTTGCGAAGGTCACCGTGACCGCCGAGGTAGTCGGCGACTTGCGTGGACCGAAGATCGTCATCCAGAAGTTCAAGAACAAGACCGGGTACAAGAAGCGCCAGGGCCACCGCCAGGAGCTCACCCGCATCAAGATCACCAGCATCAAGTAATCCTCGACAGACACGTACCCAGGGGCTGAATAGTTAAATGGCACACAAAAAGGGCGCAAGCTCCACTCGTAACGGTCGCGACTCCAACGCACAGCGCCTCGGCGTGAAGCGCTTCGGCGGCCAGGTCGTCAACGCGGGCGAGATCATCGTCCGCCAGCGCGGCACCCACTTCCACCCCGGCGTGAACGTCGGACGTGGCGGCGACGACACGCTGTTCGCCCTCGCGGCGGGCTCGGTCGAGTTCGGCGCGAAGGGTGGCCGCAAGGTCATCAACATCGTGGTGGCTGCCCAGTAGTTTTCCGCTCGGCACCGTCGTGGTCGTACGTCGACCAGACGGGCCGGCATGGTGTTCAACGGGTGCGGGCGAGCTTCGGCTCGCTCTCACCTTTTAAGCGGTCGTTCGGTCGACCAAGAAGGGATGCGTTGTGGCTACCTTCGTTGACCAGGTAACGCTTCATCTCAGTGCGGGCAACGGCGGCGACGGCTGCGTCTCCGTGAAGCGCGAGAAGTTCAAGCCCCTCGCCGGCCCCGACGGCGGCAACGGCGGCGACGGTGGAGACATCGTGCTGGTGAGCGACGCGGGTGTCACCACCCTGCTCGGCTTCCATCGTGCGCCGCACCGCAAGTCCGACAAGGGCGGCCAGGGCATGGGCGACAACCGCAACGGCTCGGATGGCGCGGAGATCGAGCTGCTCGTGCCGCTCGGCACCGTCGTCAAGGACGCCGAGGGCAACGAGCTCATCGACTTCACTGAACCCGGCATGCGCTACGTCGCCGCGCAGGGCGGACAGGGCGGCCTCGGCAACGCGGCCCTCGCCTCCACCAAGCGCAAGGCGCCCGGCTTCGCCCTCCTCGGCATCCCCGGCTGGGAGGGTGACGTCTACCTCGAGCTCAAGGTCGTGGCGGATGTCGCGCTCGTCGGCTACCCGTCGGCCGGCAAGTCCTCCCTCGTCGCCGCGATCTCCGCCGCGAAGCCCAAGATCGCGGACTACCCGTTCACGACCCTGCACCCGAACCTCGGCGTCGTGGAGTCCGGCGACTCCCGCTTCACCGTCGCGGACGTGCCTGGGCTCATCGAGGGCGCCAGTGAGGGCAAGGGGCTCGGCCTCGAGTTCCTGCGCCACGTCGAGCGCTGCTCGGCCCTGCTGCACGTGCTCGACTGCGCGACCCTCGAGCCCGGGCGCGACCCGCTCACCGACCTCGACGTGATCCTCGGCGAACTCGCCGCCTATCCCGTTCCGGAGGGCCAGGTGCCGCTGCTCGAACGCCCGCAGCTCATCGCGCTCAACAAGGTGGACGTGCCGGAGGGCCGCGAGCTCGCCGAGCTCGTGCGCCCGGATCTCGAGGCGCGCGGCTACCGCGTGTTCGAGATCTCCGCGGTGAGCCGCGAGGGCCTTCGGGAACTGTCGTTCGCCCTCGGCGAACTGGTGGAGGCCGACCGGGCCAAGCGCGCGGCCCAGCCGGTGAAGCCGCGCATCGTGCTGCGTCCGCGAGCCGCCGGAGACGCCGGCTTCACCGTCAAGGTGGAGGGCGGATCGGCCGGAAACGTCTACCGTGTCGTCGGCGGCAAGCCGGAGCGCTGGGTGGCGCAGACCGACTTCAACAACGAGGAGGCCATCGGCTTCCTCGCCGACCGCCTGGCCAAGTCCGGGGTGGAGAACGAGCTGTTCAAGTCGGGCGCCGTCGCCGGCTCGACCGTCATCATCGGCCCGGTCACCTTCGACTGGGAGCCCACCCTCACCTCCACCGCCGAGTTGCTCACCGCGCCCCGCGGCACCGACCCGCGCCTCGTGCAGAGCGAGCGGCCCACCTCCAAGACCCGGCGCCAGGAGTACCTGGACCGCATGGACGGCAAGGCCGAGGCGCGTGCGGAGCTCATCCGCGAGCGCGAGGCCGGCATGTGGAACGACGACGAGGGCTTCGCCGTCGACCGCGACGCGGTCGAGGAGAAGGCCGGCGCAGAGGCGGGAACCCCGTCCTCGGATGACTAGCCTCTCCCGGTCCGAGGTCGTCGGCGCGAAGCGGGTCGTCGTGAAGGTGGGCTCGTCGTCCATCAGCGGCGCGAACGCCGGCCAGATCGGGCCGCTTGTCGACGCCCTCGCCGCGGCGCACGCGCGCGGCTGCGAGGTGATCCTCGTCTCCTCCGGGGCGATCGCCACCGGCATGCCGTACCTCAGGCTCGATGCGCGCCCCACCGACCTGGCCACACAGCAGGCCGCAGCAGCCGTCGGGCAGAACGTGCTCATCTACCGCTACCAGGAGAGCCTCGACCGCTTCGACATCGTCGCGGCCCAGGTGCTGCTGACCGCCGGGGACCTCGAGAACCCCACCCACCGCAGCAACGCTCAGCGTGCCATGGAGCGACTGCTCGGCCTGCGCATCCTGCCGATCGTGAACGAGAACGACACCGTGGCGACGCACGAGATCCGATTCGGCGACAACGACCGGCTCGCGGCCCTGGTGTCGCAGCTCGTGCGCGCCGACCTCCTCCTGCTGCTCTCCGACGTGGATGCGCTGTACACGCGACCGCCGCACGAGCCTGGCGCGCGCCGCATCGACACCGTGCCGTTCACCGACGACCTCGCGGGGGTGGAGTTCGGCGACATCGGCTCCGCCGGCGTGGGCACCGGGGGAGCGGGCACGAAGGTCGCCGCCGCCAAGCTCGCAGCCTCGGCAGGCACCCCGGTGCTGCTCGCCTCGACCCGGGACGTGCACGCCGCCCTCGACGGAGCGCTGCTCGGCACCTGGTTCGAGGCCGCGCCCGTCTAGCCCCGGCCGGCCCGCACCTCTCCCGCGCGTGCCTGCCACGCGCGCGTGCCCACCCGCGCTTCTCCGTGCCCACAAGCGTTTCTCCGGAGGTTTCGCCTGGTGCGGGATGCGGTGCCCCGTGTTTACGGGCTCGGCGCGCGGAAAGGCGGCCCGCGATTGGCAAACCTCCGGAGAAACGCGCGGGCGGAGCCGCAGTGGACGCGGCGGTCGCGCGCGGGAGCCGCGCTGGAGCCGCAGCACGCCCGCGCGCTGGCGTGACCAGCCGCTCCACGCTCGCCCACCCGCGTTTCTCCGGAGGTCTCACCGGGTGCGGGATGCGGTGCCCCGCGTTTACGGGCACGGCGCGCGGAAAGACGGCCCGCGATTGGCAAACCTCCGGAGAAACGCGCGGGCGGAGCCGCACTGGACGCGGCGGTCGCGCGCGGGAGCCGCGGTAGAGCCGCGCGGCCGCGCGCTGGCGTGACCAGCCGCTCCACGCTCGCCCACCCGCGCTTCTCCGGAGGTTTCGCCTGGTGCGGGATGCGGTACCCCGTGTTTACGGGCTCGGCGCGCGGAAAGGCGGCCCGCGATTGGCAAACCTCCGGAGAAACGCGCGGACGGAAGGGCAAAGTAAACTTGCGGCATGTCTGAGACCGTCGTCGCCACGCGTACCTTCACCGAGAAGCTGGAGGCGGCCCGGGGCGCCTCGATAACCCTCGCCACGACCAACGCCGCGCTGAAGAATGCCGCCCTCGAGGCGATCGCGCAGGCCGTCGCGGACAATGCCGACCGCATCATCCCGGCCAACGAGCTCGACCTCGCGAACGGCCGGGAGAACGGCCTGAGCGCGGGCCTTCAGGACAGGCTGCGCCTCGACGAGAGGCGGCTCGCATCCCTGGCCGAGGCCGTGCGGCTCGTCGCCACCCTCGTCGACCCGGTCGGCGAGTCCGTGCGCGGCAAGACCCTGCCGAACGGCCTGCAGCTCAGCCAGGTTCGCGTGCCGTTCGGGGTGATCGGCGTGATCTACGAGGCCAGGCCCAACGTCACGATCGACATCGCGGCCCTCGCCCTCAAGAGCGGCAACGCCGCCGTGCTGCGCGGCGGAAGCGCCGCCGAGAACACCAACCGGGTGCTCGTCGAGCTCATCCAGGAGGCGCTGGCGAGCGTCGGACTGCCCACGGACGCCGTGCAGACCATCGACGAGTTCGGCCGGGAGGGCGCGCGGCAGCTCATGCAGGCGCGCGGCCTCGTGGACGTGCTGATCCCGCGCGGCAGCGCAGACCTCATCAACACGGTCGTCAACGAGTCCAAGGTCCCCGTGATCGAGACCGGTGCCGGAGTTGTCCACGTCTTCCTCGACGAGTCCGCCGACGAGTCGTGGGCCGTCGACATCGTGCAGAACTCGAAGGTGCAGCGGCCGAGCGTGTGCAACGCCCTCGAGACCCTGCTCGTGCACGAGGGCTCGGCCGCCCGGCTGCTGCCGGCCGTTCTCGGCGAGCTGCGGGCATCCGGCGTCACCATCCACGCCGACGAGCGCACCCGGGCGATCTTTGCGGATGCCGTGCCGGCCACCGAGGACGACTGGACCACCGAATACATGTCGCTCGACCTCTCGGTGCGGGTGGTCGACGGCCTCGACCAGGCGATCGAGCACATCCGTCGATACTCGACCCACCACACCGAGTCGATAATCACGAACGACCTCGGCAACGCCGAGCGCTTCCTCGCCGAGGTGGATTCGGCGGTCGTCATGGTGAACGCGTCTACCCGCTTCACCGACGGTGGAGAGTTCGGTTTCGGTGCCGAGGTGGGCATCTCCACCCAGAAGCTGCACGCGCGCGGGCCGATGGGGCTCAGCGAGCTCACGAGCACCAAGTGGATCGTGCGCGGCTCGGGCCAGGTGCGGCCGTAGCGCCCCAGCGCGCTCCTGCGCGCCGTGGGCTCTCGCCCAGCCGCCGATTGCTAGGCTGCTCTAGTTGGGATCGAACGAAGATGGGTGGATGGCGTTGCTAAGCACGATTGTTCTGGCGGCCGCAGAGGCCAAGATTGAGCTGTTCTTTCCGGCCTGGGTCTTTCCGCTGATCGCTGTCGCCGTCTTCGCCGCGCTCGCGTTCGTCGTCTACAGCTACCGCGACGTCGCCAACCGGCACAGTCACAAGGTCGACGGTTCGGCCTCCGCCCACGGAACCGACCACCACTAGCTTCACCCGTGGTCGACACTGCGCAGCGGCGCCCCAAAATCGGCGTCATGGGTGGCACGTTCGACCCGATCCACCATGGTCACCTCGTGGCCGCGAGTGAGGTCGCGCAGTCCTTCGGCCTCGACGAGGTCATCTTCGTGCCCACCGGGCAGCCGTACCAGAAGCCCGGCGCCACCTCGAGCGAGCACCGCTACCTGATGACCGTGATCGCCACCGCCTCGAACCCGCGGTTCACGGTGAGCCGGGTGGACATCGACCGCGAGGGTCCCACGTTCACCATCGACACGCTGCGGGACCTGCACGCCCAGCACCCGGATGCCGAGCTGTTCTTCATCTCCGGCGCTGACGCGATCGCCCAGATTTTCGACTGGAAAGACGTGCGGGAACTGTGGTCACTCGCTCACTTTGTGGCCGTGACACGACCCGGCCATCAGCTCTCCATTTCCGGTTTGCCGGAGTCGGACGTAAGCTTGCTGGAAGTGCCCGCGCTGGCGATCTCCTCCACTGATTGTCGCGGCCGGGTAAGCCGGGGTTTCCCGGTGTGGTATTTGGTCCCCGATGGTGTTGTTCAATACATCTCCAAACATCACTTGTATCGGAGTCTTACATGACAGCCTGGCACGAAGAGCCGCCTATTAGCAGGCGACAAGTTCGGCAAAACGAGCGCGCAGACGCGGCCGACACGCAGCTGAGCCTTGCCCAAATGCCCGAAGAACAGCCCCCGATTGGGGCTTTTCCGAGGGAAGGGTGGGACGCGGATGCCCGTCGACCCGCACCCCAAGACGATGCGTCGGCGACGTCCGATCCTTCGTCGACCCCTCCCGCGGCCGGTCGCCGCTCGCAGGAAACGGGCCAGGAGTCCGTTTCGCCCCACGACGAATTCCCCACTCCGGCACGCCCCCAGGTGCCGAGCTACGACGGACCATCGTTCCGCAGCCGCTCGATCTCTGCGGTCCCGGATTCCCCGGTGACCCCGCCCGTGGTTCCCGGTTCGGAGAACGACACGAGCACCGACACGCCCGGCGACCAGAATCCGCCGTCGAGCTACCGGGTGCGCGACTTCAGCCCGGATGGGCGACGCTCCTCCTTCCCGGCGGCGACGTCGTGGTCGGCGCCCGTCGCGCCCGGAGCAACGCCCGTCGAGCTCGACTATCACACGCAGGGCGCTCTGCCTTCGTCGCTCGCCTCGTCGCCACCACCCGCGGTCGACCAGGCATCGCGCTCCGACGCCGCCCCCGAGCGCACCATGACCCGTCGCGAGATGCGAGCCCTCGAGCAGAGCGGGGCTCTCCGCCCCGTGGAGGACGCGCCGCCGAGGGAGCAGAGTGAGGCTCCTCGCCTGCGCGAACGCATCCGCAGCACCGCTCCCGGCATCGATCCGGCCATCGATCCGATCGAGGCGCAGCCCACCGCCCCTCCGGTGACCGAGCCGCCGACCCTGGTCGAGCCGCCGCAGCAGCCCACGGTGTACATCGCGTCGCCGAGCGTCGCCGAACAGCCCAGCCCGCACCTCGAGGCCCCGGCCGACGACCACGTCGTCGAGGCGACCATCGAGCCGGAGCCGGCCGGCACCTGGTTCGATGCGATCGCCGACGAGCAGGCGGCGGACGACGCCCAGGCCGTCGCGCAGGATTCTCCGGCTCCGGCCCCGGCCGACGCGCCGAGGTCGTTCGCCGACTCGCCCGCGAGCTTCAAGTTCGAGGAACTGCTCTTCAACGCCCCGGTGGCCGATGTGCCGGAGCCGTTCGTGGCCCAGCTCGACCCCGAGCCGCTGCTCGAGACGCCCGAACCGGCTGCGCCCATCGAACAGACGCCCGCGCCCGCACCGGCCGCCTGGCTCGCGGCCTTCCCGCCGACCAAGGCGCCGGAGATCGTGGTGCCGCAGTCCGCGGTTCCCGCGCCGGTACCTCAGGCCCCGGCGGCGCCGTCTCAGGCCGTGCAGCAGCCGACACCGGAGGCCTCGCCCGCCGAGGTCGACACCGCCGCCTCGTATTCGCCGCCCGTCGGCCACTGGTCCACCCAGGCGTCGATCGACGACGACGAGCAGGTGCAGGAGAACACGTTCAGCCGCAATGTCGGCGCAACGAGTGGCGCGATCACCACGAGCGCCCTCGTTCTGCCGTCCATTCCCACGGCCGACGACATCCTGAGCCCGCTCGGGAGCACCGGTGAGATTCTCATCACCGGGTCGATCAACCTGCCGAGCAGCATGGGCACCACGGGGGTCCACCCCGCGCGCTACGACCACTCCGACGTGGACGCGCTGCTCGAGGCCGACGACCGCGAAGACTCCGACCACCCGGACTCCGCTCCCGTGCGAGCAATTCGCGCCGTGAGCACCCACACCTCGTCCGGCGCGGTAATCAGCGCGAAGAAGCCCAAGGGCGACAGCCGCCTGCCCATCGTGCTCGCCGTCTCGGCCGCGGTCATGGCCGTCGGCGTCGTCGTTCTGTTCGTGGTCGGAATGATCTTCAAGATCTTCTAAACCCGTGCCATCCCCTTCTTTCCTCCCATCCGATAGGACCCTGTGACTGCGACCGACCATGCCCGCGAACTGCTCCAGATTGCCGCAGTGGCCGCCGACTCCAAGCAGGCGGAAGACCTCGTAGCGCTCGACGTGTCCGGCCCGCTTCCGCTGACCGACATCTTCCTGCTCGCCACCGGTCGCAACGAGCGCAACGTGATCGCCATCGCGAGTGAGATCGAAGACAAGCTCATCGAGCACGGGGCGAAGCCCTTGCGTCGCGAGGGTCGCGCGGAGGGCCGCTGGATCCTGCTCGACTTCGGCGACCTCGTCGTGCACGTCTTCCACGAGGAAGACCGCATGTACTACTCGCTCGAGCGTCTCTGGAAAGACTGCCCGGCCATCCCGATCACCGTTCCGGTGCGCGAGAGCGCCGACTAGCACTCGAACGATCGACCGGTGACGGACGACCAGCTCGAGCTTCCGTCGTGGCGGTGCGCCCCGGGCGACCGGGCACGCGCCCTCGCGGCGATCGACTCGTGGGCGGGGAGCGCCGCCCTCGCCGAACTCGTGGCGGCCTTCGGCGGCTCGACCGCGGCGCTGCGGGGCGCGCGCCTGCTGGACTACCTCGAGACCTTCGCTGCCGAGCACTGGGACTTCCGGGCCGGCCGGGAACGCAACCTCGCCGAGGAGGTGGCCCTCACTCCGGAGCAGGATGCCCTGATCCTCGCGCGGGCGAGCGCCCTCGGCCTCGCCGGGCGGGAGAACCCGTCCCTTTCGCGCTACGACACCGTGCTCATGACCGGCGGCATGGTGCGGGCCGGCATCGTGAAGCCCCGGTTCGTGGCCGAACTGCTCGACGGGGGGCTCGAGGTGGGCCACGTCGTCTTCCTCGGCGGGTTCCGGGCCTTCGCGGGCGACGAACATGCGCTCGCGACGGCGCTCGGGGTGCGGGGGAGCGACGAGTTCGCCGCCATGGTGGGCGGCATGGAACTCGCCTTCGGGCCGCTCGGCGAACCGGAGGTGGAGGAGCGGATGACCGACAACCCCCACCTGTCCTGGCGAGAATTGTCGTGGTCGACGCCCCGTGCGCGGCTGAGCGTTATCGCCGCTCCGTCGGCTGATCCGTCGCGGCGGGCCAACTCGGCGGACACCTACCGCTTCTGGGCGCGGGAACGGCGGTCGGCATCCGAACACTCGGTGCTTCTCGTGACCACCCCGGTCTACGTTCCGTACCAGGGCGCCGCCGCGGTGGAGGTCCTGGGGCTCGAGAACGGCCTCGCGGTGGAGACCGTGGGGGTGAGCGCCTCGGCGAGCGACCTCGGCGAGTTCAGCCAGCCCTTCCTGCCCCAGCACCACCTGCAGGAGCTGCGCGCGGCGGTCGGGGCGATGCGGTCGTTGCGCGGGAGGCTACTCGCCGAGCACGGCTAGTCCGTGGGCCCGTGCCCGGTTGTTTTCGGCTCGGCCAGGGCGCGCGTCTTTTATCGTCGGCGATCTGTAGTAATCTGGACAAGTTGTCCGGCTCACCAACTCAGTTGGAGGGTGGGATGGCTTGGGTCCATGGCGCAGCCCGGTAGCGCACCTGCATGGCATGCAGGGGGTCAGGGGTTCGAATCCCCTTGGATCCACAGAAAGTCCTGATCAAACGGC
>NZ_JAYSJZ010000016.1:0-15344 GCF_043726815.1 Lacisediminihabitans sp. | reverse complement strand
CAAATTCAACGGTGGAAACAACGCCGGCCACACCGTCGTCGTGGGTGATGAGAAGTACGCGCTGCACCTTCTCCCGAGCGGCATCCTGACCGAGGGAGTCGTTCCCGTCATCGCGAACGGCGTGGTTATCGACATCGAGGTGCTTTTCGACGAGCTGGATGCGCTGAACGCGCGAGGCGTCGATACCTCCAAGCTGGTGATCAGCGCCAACGCCCACGTCATCACCCAGTATCACCGCACGCTCGACAAGGTCACCGAGCGCTTCCTCGGCAGCCGCCAGATCGGAACGACCGGCCGCGGAATCGGGCCGTCGTACGCCGACAAGATCAACCGGGTCGGCATCCGCATCCAGGACCTGTTCGACGAGAACATCCTGCGCCAAAAGGTCGAGGCGGCCCTCGACCAGAAGAACCACCTGCTCGTGAAGGTCTACAACCGCCGGGCGATTTCGGCCGACGAGATCGTCGACAACCTGCTCTCCTATGCCGAGCGACTGCGTCCGATGGTGGCCGACACCGGCCTCGAGCTCAACCTCGCCCTGGACGCAGGCAAGACCGTGCTCTTCGAGGGCGGCCAGGCCACCATGCTCGACGTGGACCACGGCACCTATCCCTTCGTCACCTCGAGCAACTCGACCGCCGGCGGCGCCTCGACCGGCTCGGGCATCGGCCCCGGACGCATCGAGCGGGTGATCGGAATCGTCAAGGCGTACACGACGCGCGTCGGCGCCGGCCCGTTCCCCACCGAGTTGTTCGACGAGTCGGGCGAGTTCCTGCGCTCGGCCGGTTTCGAGTTCGGCACCACGACGGGCCGCCCGCGCCGCACCGGCTGGTACGACGCCCCGATCGCCCGCTACTCGGCGCGCATCAACGGCGTCACGGACTTCGTCATGACGAAGCTCGACGTGCTCACCGGTCTTGCGACCATCCCGGTCTGTGTCGCCTACGAGGTCGACGGCACGCGCGTGGAGGAGGTGCCGGTGTCTCAGTCGGACTTCCACCACGCGGTGCCCATCTACGAGGAGTTCCCCGGCTGGACCGAGGACATCACCGCGGTGCGGGAGTTCGAGGACCTGCCGGCGACGGCGCAGTCCTACGTGCTCGCGATCGAGGCGATGAGCGGATCGCGCATCTCCGCGATCGGTGTGGGTCCCGGCCGCGACGCCATCATTGTTCGGCACGACCTCCTCGGCTGAGGGGACAGTGTCATTGGCACAGCTCCTTCGGGTGCTCCGGCCGCTCGTGCGGCCGCTCATTGCCTGGAACTACTCGGCCGGTTGGCCCACCCGAATGTCGGCCGGCACCCCGACCGACGCGCCGTTCGGAATGGTCGGCGGCCGTAATCCGATCAGCGTGCTCGTGGCCGGCGGGATCGCGGGAGCGGGAATCGGCGTGCTCAGCTATCAGCAGGGACTCGCCTGCCAGCTGGCCGGAGTGCTCTCCAGAGCGTCCGGTCGCGGGGTGGACTGGGAGTCGCTTGCCAGGCCGAGTCTGCGCCTCGCGGCCACCGGCGCCGCGGTGAGCGAACGCGCCGACCTGCCGAGCTTCGACGTCGTCATCATCCTCACCGGGGTCGCGGATGCCCTGGCCCTCACCACCATGGCCCGCTGGCGCCGCGACCTCGACGAGACCCTCACGACGATGCTCGCCGACGTCTCGCCCGCCGCCACGATCATCGTCACCGCGGTGCCCGATGTCGCGGATCAGGTGCGGGTGGGGCGCTTCGTCACCGCGGTCCTGCGCGACCAGATCCGCGCCCTCAACGAGACCGCGCTCGCGGTGACCGCCCGCTATCACCGGGTCAACTTCGTGGCCCTCCCGCCGCTCGAGCGGGCCGACTTCGACGACGACGTCTTCAGCTACGCCTCGCTCTATCGCCGGTGGGGGCAGCACCTCGCGGCGCTGACCCACCGGCTGATGGCCGACTAGGGCGGCCGCTCAGACGACGCTGAAGCCGTCGGGCAGCGGGCCGCGACCGGTCAGGGCGAGCAGCAGCGCCTCGCCGTCCCCGCGCAGGGCCGCGGTCGATGAGGCGAGGGACACGGCGTCGGCGATTGCCGCCGCGGGGAGATCGTGGGGGATGCCGGTGGCCCGCGACAGGTCGATAGTGTGCACCACGAGCTCGAAGATGCGGGTGCGGAGATACTCGCTGAGCAGGATCCCCATCCCGCCGATCGAGACTATGCGGTTGGCCGGCTGGGAGTCGATCATGGCTCGGGCGCGGCCGAGCGCCGCGGACACCTGCCCCACGGCATCGTCGCCCAGCCACTCGCCGGCCTCGACGCCGCGCGCGGCGACGGCCGCGTCATCCGTGAACTGGGCGAACACGCTCGTGTAGTACTCGGCGGCGGTGGGGATCGTCACGTCGCCCGGCTCCTCCTGGGAGAGGTAGTTCTCCACGGTGAGAATCGCCCGAGCGGTGTGCCCCGCCAGGCTGCGGACAGTCCAGGACCCGAGACCGGGCTGATCCCACTGCCCAGGCGTGATCTTCCGGAGAATGCCGATGAACGACTCGGCCGATCGCGAAAAGAGGGATGCGCTGGTCACGGTTAACATCGTGGCACCGAGCCCTGCCAGACTGGGCATCGTGACAGCGACACGCCCCAGACCCGCCCCCCTCGTGGGACGATTCGTGCGACTCGAGCCGCTGCGGCGCGAACATCTTCCGGCGCTCTTCGCCGCCGTCGCGCATCCGATTACCTTCGCCGGCGGCTTCGGCGGCGGTCCAGCCGCCTACCGGAACACGGTCGAGGGATTCCTCGACTGGGCGGAGACCTACTTCGACTGGGAGAAGGGCAACCCGTTCGCCGTGTTCGTCGTCGGCGGGCCGCACGACGGTGAGCTCGTGGGCACGACCACCCTCACCGACTTCGATCCGGCCAGGGAGGCGACCCACATCGGCTGGACGGCCTACGACCCGCGGGTCTGGGGCACCGCCGTGAACGCGGAGGCGAAGCTCCTGCTCCTCGCACTGGCGTTCGACAGCGGATTCGGCCGGGTGCTGATCCAGGCGGATGCCCTCAACGAGCGATCGCGGGCGGCGATCGCGGGCATCGGCGCGACCTTCGAGGGGGTGCTGCGGCGCGACCGGCTGCGGGCGGACGGCACCTGGCGCGACAGCGCGCTCTTCTCCGTGATCGTGGACGACTGGCCGCGGGTGAAGGCCCTTCTGGAGGAGCGGCTCGCCGGCTACGGCGACCGGCCGGTGCTCTTCCGCAGCCGCGCGACCGCCTAGGTCGTGGGCTGCCAGTAGTCTCGGCGGGTGGACACGAAACGCTCTGGGCAACGGCAGGCCGTGGTCGTCGCGCAGTTTGTCGCGATGGGACTCATCTGGGGCTCGAGCTTCCTCTTCATGAAGGTGGCCCTGCGGGGCATCTCCTTCGGACAGCTCGCCTGGAGCCGCGAGATCCTCGGCGCGGTCACGCTCGGCATCGTCATGCTCGTGCTGCGGCAGCGGCTGCCAAGGGAACGGGTGGTCTGGCTGCACTTCGTGGTGATAGCCCTCACCAACGCGGTGATCCCGCACCTGCTGTTCGCCTGGGCCGAGCAGTTCGTGTCGTCGAGCCTCGGCTCGATCTACAACTCACTCACCCCCATCGCCACGGCGCTCATGGCCACCCTCGTGTTCCGGGTGGAGCGGCTCGCGGCCGGCCAGGTAGCCGGTGTCGTCGCCGGCATCGTCGGCGTACTGCTCATCATCGGCCCCTGGCGGTACGCCGCCCTCACCGGGGATCTGGCCGGCCAGATCGCGTGTCTCATCGCCGCCACGTCCTACGGCTTCGCGATCGGCTATCTTCGCAAGTTCATCAGCCACCGACCGATCCCCGGAACGACGGTCGCCTGAATGAACGTCGGCACCTCGGCCGCGATCATGCTGCTGCTCACCCCGTTCCTCGCCGTCGGGCCGGTGCGACTCGATCCCCTCATCGTGGTCTGTGTGATCCTCCTCGGCGCGCTCGGTACGGGGATCGCCTACCTCTGGAGCGTCAACGTGCTGCGCGCCTGGGGGCCGACCGGGCAGTCCACGGTGACCTACGTGATCCCGGTCGTCGGCGTCGTGCTGGGGGTCGCGGTGCTCGGCGAATCCCTCTCCTGGAACGAGCCGGTCGGGGCCGCGATCGTGCTCGCCGGCATCCTGCTCGCGCAGGGCCGCCTCCTCCGCCCGCGACGGCAGCCGGCGGTGCTTCCGGTGTCTCCCGACCTCGGCGTCGCCGACGGTCCGTAGCCCGGTGCGCTCGGCGTGCGGCGGCGACGGCGGTAACCTCGAGGTATGGCAGACGAACTCGATCCATCGGCCCAGCTCCTGAGCCTCCGCCAGAGCATCGACAATGTCGATGCCGCACTCGTGCACCTGCTCGCCGAACGGTTCAAGTTCACCCAGCAGGTGGGGCGGCTCAAGGCGACGAGCGGGTTGCCGCCCGCCGATCCCAATCGCGAGCGGGAGCAGATCCAGAAGCTCAAGGCGCTCGCGGTGGAGTCCCACCTCGACCCGGCCTTCGGAGAGAAGTTCCTCAACTTCATCATCGCCGAGGTCATCCACCAGCACGAGCAGATCGCCAACACCGGCAGCGTCACCACCCTCTCCGAATGACCTGGGATCCCCGCGCCATCCCCTCGCAGGCCGGGAAGACCTTCGTCGTCACTGGCGGCAACGCCGGCATCGGCTACTTCATCGCGGAACAGCTCGCAGCGGCCGGGGGCCGGGTGGTGATCGCGGCCCGTAACCCCGGCAGGGCGTCGGCGGCCATCGCGTCGATCCTCTCCCGGCATCCGCGCGCGGAGGTGAGCGCGGTGCACCTCGATCTCGCGTCGTTCGACTCGGTGCGCGCGGCCGCCGCCGAGCTCGCCACGCTCGACCGCATCGACGCGCTCATCGAGAATGCCGGCGCGATCATGCCCAGCAAGTCGCGGCAGGTCACCGTCGACGGCAACGAGCTCATGTTCGGCACCAACCACCTCGGCCACTTCCTGCTCACGGCGCTGCTGTATCCCACCCTCGAGAGAACCCCGGGCAGTCGGGTCGTCACCATGGGCAGCGGAGCCACCCGGCTCACCGGCATCCGGCTCGACGACCTGCAGAGCGAGCGCAGGTTCTCTTCCTGGTCGGCCTACGGGCAGTCCAAGCACGCCACCCAGGCGTTCGGCTTCGAACTCGACCGCCGGCTGCGCGCGGCCGGAAGCCCGGTCAGCGCGCTCGTCGCGCATCCCGGAGGCGGCCAGGACGGCAACACGCCCGTGCGACTCGGGGTGATGGAACCGACGCGGGGGCAGCGCATCCTGGCCAAGATCCTGTTCTTCGTGGGTGGCGGAAAGCACACCGCCGCCTGGCCGGCCGTGCGCGCGGCCACGGATCCGGATGCCGTCGGCGGGCAGTACTGGGGACCGCGCGGCGGCCTCAGCGGGCAGCCCTGCGTGGGCAGGCCGGCGTCGGCGAGCCACGACCCGGCGCTCGGCGCCGCCCTCTGGGCCGAGTCGGAGCGGCTCGTCGGGCAGGCGTTCCCGGTCTGAGTTCTCTCTCATCCCACTCATCCGTCACTAACTGCTGGCTGGTGCCGCGGGGCGAGCAGTTGGTGACGGTTGAGTGCGGCCGGGGAGTGGAGCGGCCCGGGCCATCTCTTGTGGGGTCCACTCATCCGTCACTAACTGCTGGCTGGTGCCGCCGAGCGAGCAGTTGGTGACGGTTGAGTCGGGCGAGGGGTCGATCAGCCTCGCCAGCCGGCCTCGGTGAGAGCGGTGCGCACCTTGTCCAGGAGCGCCGCGCGCCTTGCCATCAGTTCCTTGTTGACCCGGATGACGCGCCACTTCTCCGCCATGAAGTCGTCAAGTCGCTCGATGTCCCGGTGAAACTGCCTCTCATCGTCCCGATGCTGGCCGCCGTCGAACTCCACGAGCACGCGATGCTCCGGATAGGCCAGATCGCCGAGTCCCAGAACCATGCCCCACTGGTTTCGGATCTCGTAGTTGACGATCGGCTCGGGAAGGCCGGCCCGCACGATGAGCAGGCGCAACAGCGTCTCGCGGGCGGAATCGGTGCGCGCGCGAATGTCGGGGAGGGCTTCGCGGAGGGCGGCGACTCCCGGACGGTGGCCCCAGGCCGCCACCGCTCCGACGAGCTCGTCCATCGTCGCGACCGGGTTGGTGCGGCAGACGAGCCCGTCGCCCATCACGATGAGGTCGTCGACACGAAGGTAGCGGGCCAGCTGGCACCACGTGTCCACGGCGGAGCTCACCCGCAGGCCGCCCGGCAGAGCCACGACGCGCGTGGTGGGGAGCAGTTCGTGCCCCCGCACTCCTCGCAGTCGGGGGGCGCGGGATGGATGGCGGACCGCGACATCGAGACCCGCGGAGGTCGCTCCCTCCGGCATCCGGAGCCCGAGAAGCGCGGCCGCGGTCCAGTGGCTGAAGTACTGGTCGGGCGGCATGATCGTTGCGTAGGAAAGCGCCAGCGAGCGGATGTCGGGCGTCGCGGCCTGCGCGCTGCGCACCGCGCGAAACGGTCGCGACAGATCGGCGCCCCGCAGGCGACCCACGCCAACACCAAGGCCGACGGCCTCGCTGACGGCGAACGGGCGAGCCTGGAGTGGTGTGGGAAGTGCGCGGTGTCTGGGCATCCTCGTAGGGTGCGCCATCCGTCAGATCGCCGCCGAAGTCATCCCCAGCCCCGACTCAACCGTCACTAAGTGCTCGCTGACGGCCCGGAGCGAGCACTTAGTGACGGCTGAGTGGGAAAGAGGGAGTGGGAAGTGGGGAGTGGGGCGGGACTGGGGAGAGTGAGGTGAGGTGGGGCGGGGTGGGGGCTAGTAGCCCACCACCGGACCGAAGTGCTCGGGCAGCGTGCCGCGGTGCGTGTCGCGCAGCTCGTCGATGGTGAGCGTGAACTGGTCCTGCACCTCGAGGGCCCCACCGGAGTCGGTGACCCCGATCCGCAGCACCGGGTATCCGCGACCCTCGCAGAGGCCGACGAATCGCACGTCGTCTTCGCGCGGCACCGAGACGATCGCGCGCCCGGTGGACTCGCCGAAGAGGGCCGCGGTGGCATCCACGCCGTCCCGCTGCATGATCTCGCTCACCCAGACCCGGGCGCCGACGCCGAAGCGCAGCACCGACTCGGAGACGGCCTGGATGAGGCCCCCCTCCGACAGGTCGTGGGCCGAGGCAATGATGTTCTGCTCCGAGCCGGCGGTGATGAGCCCGGCGAGGCGCTGTTCTGCCGCGAAGTCGACGACGGGCGGGACGCCGCCGAGGTGGTGGTGCATCACCTCCGACCAGGCCGAGCCGTCGAGCTCGTCGCGGGTGATGCCGAGCAGGTAGATGTTGTTGCCCTCGTCCTGCCAGCCGCTCGGGATGCGGTTGGCCACGTCGTCGATCACGCCGAGCACCGCCACGACCGGGGTCGGGTGGATCGGCACGTCGCCGGTCTGGTTGTAAAAGCTCACGTTGCCCCCGGTGACGGGGATCTCGAGCTCGAGGCATCCGTCGGACAGCCCCTCGACCGCCTTGGAGAACTGCCACATGACCTCGGGGTTCTCCGGGCTGCCGAAGTTGAGGCAGTCGGACACCGCGACCGGAGTCGCCCCGGTGACGGCCACGTTGCGGAAGGCCTCGGCAAGGGCGAGCTGCGCTCCTCGGTACGGGTCCAGCTGGCTGAAGCGCCCATTGGCATCCGTCGCCACGGCGAAGCCGAGCCCGGACTCCTCGTCGACGCGCACCATGCCGCCGTCGTCGGGGAAGGAGAGGGCCGTGTTGCCCATGACGTAGCGGTCGTACTGGTTGGTGATCCAGTCCTTGGACGCGAGGTTCGGGCTGCCGAGCAGGGCCACGGCCTGCGCGCGGAGCTCGTCGGGGGTGGTGGCGCGCGGGAGCAGGGCGGTCGAGTCGGCCTGCAGCGCATCGATCCAGGTCGGGTAGGCGACCGGGCGGTTGTAGACGGGGCCGTCGACGGCGACGGTGCGCGGCTCCACGTTCACGATCTCCTCGCCGTGCCAGTTGATCACCAGGCGGCCGGTGTCGGTGACCTCGCCGAGCACGGAGGTCTCCACGTCCCACTTCGCGGTGACCGCGAGGAAGCCCTCAAGCTTCTCCGGCGTCACGATCGCCATCATGCGCTCCTGGCTCTCCGACATGAGGATCTCCTCGGCGGTGAGCGTGGGATCCCGCAGCAGAACCTTCTCGAGCTCGATGAACATTCCGCCGTCGCCGTTGGAGGCGAGCTCGGAGGTGGCGCAGCTGATGCCGGCGGCGCCGAGGTCCTGGATGCCCTCCACGAGCTTGTCGCGGAACAGCTCGAGGCAGCACTCGATGAGCACCTTCTCGGCGAACGGGTCGCCCACCTGCACCGCGGGGCGCTTGGTCGGGCCGCCGGCCGAGAACGAGTCCGACGCCAGGATGGATGCCCCGCCGATGCCGTCGCCGCCGGTGCGGGCTCCGAAGAGAACGACCTTGTTGCCCACGCCGCGGGCGTTGGCCAGGTGCAGGTCCTCGTGCCGCAGCACGCCGACGGCGAGCGCGTTGACGAGCGGGTTGGCCTGGTAGACGGAGTCGAACCAGGTCTCCCCGCCGATGTTCGGCAGGCCGAGGCAGTTGCCGTAGAACGAGATTCCGGCGACGACCCCGTGCACGACGCGCGCGGTGTCCGGGTCGTCGATGGCGCCGAAGCGCAGCGCATCCATCACCGCGACCGGGCGGGCGCCCATCGAGATGATGTCGCGCACGATTCCGCCGACGCCGGTCGCCGCGCCCTGGAACGGCTCGATGTACGAGGGGTGGTTGTGGCTCTCGATCTTGAAGGTCACGGCCCAGCCGTCGCCGATGTCGACGACGCCGGCGTTCTCGCCCATGCCCACCATGAGGTTCTTCTTCATCTTCTCGGAGACCTTGTCGCCGAACTGGCGCAGGTAGACCTTCGACGACTTGTACGAGCAGTGCTCGCTCCACATCACCGAGTACATGGCGAGCTCGCCGCTCGTGGGGCGGCGGCCGAGGATCTCGCGGATCTTGAGGTACTCGTCCTCCTTGAGCCCGAGGGCTCCGAACGGCTGTACCCGGTCAGGGGTCGCGGCGGCGTTGGAGACGGTGTCTGCAGCGGAAACTGTGGTGGGGGTGCTCACGGGCGCAAGTGCTCCTGGATCGAGGGCGTGCCGGATGGGTCAATTCTATCCGGGTGGCGAGGTGACGTCCCACGGAAGGATCGTGATCCGAAGGTCACTAGTGGTCATGACGTGACCTTCGACACGTTGCGCATCACAATAGTGAAAGAGGCCCGCGGGTCGTCTACCGTGGTAGCGTCCGAATCGAAGGGGACCCATGTCCGACTGGAACACGTGGCCGGGCCTCGCCGTGGCGACGGCGGTGGCGCTCGCGGCCGCGCTGGTCATCATCGTGCTCACCTCGGTCGCCACCCGGGTGGCGGCGCGGCGGCGGGAGTGGCCGAACGCGCTGCGCTCGAGTGCCCGCTATCCGTATCGGCTGCTGCTGCTCATCGGCGCCGCCTGGATCGCCATTGCGATCACCCTGCCTGTCCCAAGCCTGCGGGCCAAGGTCAACCACGCCTTCCTGATTGCGATGATCGCCGTGGGCACGTGGTTCGTCGCCGCGATCGTGAGCTTCACAATCGGCCTCGCGATGGGTCGCTATCGCACCGACGTGCCGGACAACCGCATCGCGCGTCGCCTGCAGACCCAGCTCATCATCGTGCGCCGACTCGCGGGCGTGGTGATCACCATCGTCGGGATCGCCTCGATCCTGCTCACCTTCCCCGGCGTTCAGGCGGTGGGGGCGAGCGTGCTGGCCTCGGCCGGACTGGTGAGCATTGTCGCCGGTCTCGCCGCGCAGTCGACCCTCGCCAACGTCTTCGCGGGGGTGCAGCTCGCCTTCAGCGACGCGATCCGGGTGGATGACGTGGTGATCGCCGAGGGGCAGTGGGGCCGTATCGAGGAGATCACCCTCACCTATGTGGTGGTGCACATCTGGGACGACCGACGCCTCGTGCTGCCGTCCACTTACTTCACCAGCACGCCGTTCGAGAACTGGACCCGGCACTCGAGCGAGCTTCTCGGTTCGGTGGAGTTCGACCTCGATTGGCGGGTGAGCCCGGACCAGATGCGCACCCAGCTCGATGAGATCCTCGCGGGCACCGACCTCTGGGATGGACGCACCTCCGTGCTGCAGGTGACGGATGCCGTCGGCGGTTTCGTGCGCATCCGCGTGCTGGTCACCGCGGTGGACGCACCCACGCTCTTCGACCTGCGCTGCCTGGTGCGCGAGCGGATGGTGGAGTGGCTGCACACCCGCGACGTGGCGGCCCTGCCGCGCACCCGCATCCAGACGGTGGAGCAGGAGGCGCGCCCGCGGGCGGCAGCGACTCCCACGGGACCGATCGGCCTGTTCACCGGCACGGCGGAGGCGGAGGAGCGGGCGAGCCACTTCACGTCCGCGATCCCGATCGTGGAGAACCCGGCCGGGGAACCAGACGAGCGTTAGCCCCTCGTCACCCGCATCTCGAGCGGCAGCGACTCGTCGACGGCGATGAGCGCCGCGCCCGCGAGGGCGTCACCGAGCGGAGGCACGGTGCCGAGGCCCTCGCTCTCGAGCGCGGCCTCCAGCCTCGAGCGGAAGAACGGCTGGCTGGAGAGGCCGCCGGTGATGCACACCGTCGTGGTTCCGCGCGGCGCGGCGCAGGCCAGCGCGAGAAGTCGGCTCGCCTCGTCGACGATGCCGAGGGCCACCTCGTCGCCGAGCGCCGCCCGCGCGATCACCGTCGGGGCGAACGAGCCGAGGGTGCGTGCCGGGGCTCCGGTCGCGGAGACCCAGCGCGGCAGCGTCGCGATGTCGCCGACCAGGGCCGCGGCGTCGCCGGAGAGGGCGGTGCGCGGCCCGCGTCCGTCGGCGGCGCGCATCACGGCCCGGAGACCGGCCTGGCCGATCCAGCTTCCGCCGCCCTCGTCGCCCAGCCAGGTGCCCGCGCCGTCGACCTGGCTGATGGTGCCAGCGGCGTCGATCGCGAATACGACGGCGCCGGTGCCGGCGATGAGCACGGTGCCAGGACCGCCGGCGAAGGCGCCGGCGTGCGCCGCGAGGGCGTCGGTGAGCACGGCAACC
Organism: Lacisediminihabitans sp.; assembly: GCF_043726815.1. Taxonomy (NCBI): domain Bacteria; kingdom Bacillati; phylum Actinomycetota; class Actinomycetes; order Micrococcales; family Microbacteriaceae; genus Lacisediminihabitans; species Lacisediminihabitans sp. The sequence goes on along the minus strand of NZ_JAYSJZ010000016.1, from coordinate 4,248 downwards.
GGCACGCCGAAGTCCGCGCGCAGGAGCGCGATCAGCTCGTGGGTGGCCGCGGGGGCCGCCGCGACCCCGGCCGCGCCGATGCCGATGTTGTCGAAGTCGGTTCGACCGAGCCCGGCGATGGCCCGGAGGATCGACCGGTGCGACAGCTCAACGCCGTTGCCCTCGTCGGCGAGCCCCGCGGTCATCGGCCGACCCCGGCGAGCGCCGCGCGGTTCGCCGAGACGGTGAGGCCCCGGATGCCGTGGAGCGGCCTCGGCAGGGTGACCGGAAGCGGCCCAAAGGTCAGCTGCCCGGCGAGGCGCGCACCGCCGGTCGCGGTCGCCGGAAGCACGCACGGCACGCCGTGCCAGGTGAGGAAGCCGAGCAGGCCGAAGAGGAGCGACTCCTTGAAGTCCGGGTCGACGCCGTAGGCGTCTGACGTCTCGAGCTCCACGCGCAGCGGGGCCAGCTCGTCCGAAATCCCCCATCAGCGCGGGGTTGTGCACGCCGCCGCCGGAGGCGATGAGTCGCGAGGGCAGTGTGCTCGCGTTCGCGCGCAACCCGTCGGCGATGCTGCGGGCGGTGAAGCGCACGAGCGTGGCGACGAGGTCGGCCAGCTCCAGTCCCTCGGCCGCCCGGTCCACGACCGGCAGGCCGAACGTCTCCCGGCCCGTCGACTTGGGGGCGGCAAGACCCAGGTACGGATGCTCGAGCAGGGCCCGCAGCGCGCCCTCGTCCACTCGGCCAGCGGCGCCGATCCGTCCCCCGTCGTCGTAGCCGACGGCTCCGCCGGTCGCTCGGGCGACGACGGCGTCGATGAGGGCGTTGCCCGGCCCGGTGTCCCAGGCGAGGTCCGGCCGCTCGGCGTCGAGCACCGAGAGGTTGGCGATGCCGCCGAGGTTGAGGGTCGCGACCGGGCGCCCGGCCCGCACCGACTCGCCGAGCCAGGCCCGGTCGAAGATGCCCATGAGGGGCGCGCCGTCGCCTCCGGCGGCGATGTCGGCAGCGCGGAGGTTGCTGAGCACGGGGGCGCAGCAGGCCTCGGCGATCCAGGACGCCTCGCCGGTCTGGAGGGTGCCTCGGGCGCCGCCCGCGTCGACCCAGTGGTGCAGCGTCTGCCCGTGCGAGACGACCAGGTCGACCGCCGTCGTCTCTCGGATCGCGGCCTCGGCGGCAGCCGCGAACGCCTGGCCGGTGAGGGCGTCGAGTTCGCACAGCTCCTGCGCTCCGATTGCCGCGCCGCCCGCGGCGGCGAGGATGCGGTGCCTCAGGTGCTCGTCCCAGTCGACGCTCGTGGTCAGCACCGTCGTGAGCCGCAGCGCCGGGGTCTGGCTGCCGTCCGCCTGCTCGATGTCGACCACGGCCACGTCGATGCCGTCGGCCGACGTGCCGGACTGCAGCGAGAGGATCCTCATGCGGCCGGCATCCCCCTCGAGCGTGAAAACAATGTTCCTAATTAGCGTGTCATAGGAAAACAGCTTTCACAATGCCTCTAGGCGCGACCGCCGGGCGGCCCGAGGGCGAGCAGCGCGCCGAACACGACGACGCAGAGGAGCACCGGATGCCGCAGCAGCCAGGCCGACCTAGGTCGAGATGAGGGCGTGGATGGCGCTCGTGAAGAAGGTGAGGCCGTCGACTCCGGAACGCATGGCGGCCGCGGTGTCCGGGCCGAAGCCCTCCTCGGTGGCGTGCTCGGGATGCGGCATGAGGCCCACGATGTTGCCTCGCGCGTTCGAGATGCCGGCGATGTCGTTGATCGAGCCGTTCGGGTTCACCTCGAGGTAGCGGAACACGACCTGCCCCTCGCCCTCGAGTCTCGCGATCGTCTCGGCGTCGGCGATGAAGCCGCCCTCGCCGTTCTTGAGCGGGATGGTGATCTCCGCTCCGGTCTCGAACTGGTTGGTCCACGCGGTGTTCGCGTTCTCCACCCGCAGCTTCTGGTCGCGGCAGATGAAGCTGCCGCTCTCGTTGCGGATGAGCCCGCCCGGAAGCAGGTGCGCCTCGGTGAGCATCTGGAAGCCGTTGCAGATGCCGAGAACCGGCATGCCGGAGTTGGCGGCGTCGATCACCTCGGACATGATCGGCGAGAAGCTCGCGATGGCCCCGCAGCGCAGGTAGTCGCCGTAGCTGAAGCCGCCCGGCAGCACGATGGCGTCCACGCCTCGGAGGTCGTGCTCGCCGTGCCAGAGCGCCACGGGCTCGGCGCCGGCGAGGCGCACCGCCCGCTGGGCGTCACGGTCGTCGAGCGAACCCGGGAAGGTGATGACGCCGATGCGCATCAGTTGGCGTCCGTCGTTTCGACGGAGACGGCCAGGTCCGGCTGGGCGGCCGGGGCGACATCCGGTGCCACCGTGATCGACACGACGTCTTCGATCACCGAGTTGGAGAACATGTCGTTCGCGAGCTCGGTGACCTCGGCGAGCACCTCGTCCGTCACCGGCCCGTCCACGGTCACCTCGAAGCGCTTGCCGATTCGCACGGCGCTGAACCTGGTCTTGCCGAGGCGGGTGAGGGCTCCGGCGACGGCCTTGCCCTGCGGGTCGAGAAGCTCGGCCTTGGGCATTACCTCGACGACGATTGTGGGCACCAAATACTCCAGGGAGTTCGACGGGGGTGGATGCAGCCAGTCTAGCCGAGAAGGATCTCGTGGTCGGCCCGCACCGCGGTGCCGTCGATGAGGCGCGCGTTGGCCTCGTCCGGCCCGGTCGCCCAGGCGGCCGCGGCATCCGGAGTCTTGCCGAAGCGCACGTGACGCTCGATCAGGCGGCGCAGACGGATGTCGTGGTCGACGGCCACGAAGAAGCTCAGATCGAGCAGCGGGGCGACCCGCTCCCAGCCCTGCGCGTCGTGCAGCAGGTAGTTGCCCTCCACCACCAGCACGCGCTTCTCCGGAGCAATCGCGATCGCGTCGGGTATCGCCTCCTCGATCTCGCGGTCGAACCCCGGCGCGAGCACAAGACCTCCGGAGAAACGCAGGGCCGTGAGGGTGGTGACGAAGGCGTCGACGTCGAAGGTGTCCGCGGCGCCCATCCTGTCCCGGCGGCCGAGCTCCACGAGTCGCGCCTGCGGCAGGTGGTAGCCGTCCATCGGAAGCAGCACGGCCTCGTCGCCGAGCCGATCCACGAGCCGGGCGGCGGTCGTGGACTTGCCGGAGCCGGGCGGCCCGACGATGGCGACCACGAGGCGGGAATCGCCACGGGCGCCGGTCACGACGGCCACGATCTCGTCGATGCTGCGCAGGACGCTCACCGCACCAGCCCCTTCAGGAGCTCTGGCGGCACGGCCCCGATCGCGAATTCGATCCACTCCCGATAGCCGGACGCGCTCGGATGAAACAGGTCGCTTGCCCAGAACGTGGGCGTGTACGGGGGAGGCTTCGGGATGGCGAAGACGTCGTCGAGACCGGCGACCGCCGCCCGGGCTCCGTCATCGAGGCTCGCCGCGTGCAGTGCGAGGTTCCAGCGCAGGGGGTTGACCAGGCTCGAGAAGCGGTCGAACCGCGGCATCAGCGAGACGAGGATGAGGGCGTGCGGGCTCGCCGCGCGGAGCCTGGCGACGAGCTCCCGCACGTCTCGCGCGAAGGCGAGCCGGGAGCGCAGCGCGAGGGCGTCGTTGGCTCCGATGCTGAGAAAGACCAGGTCATAGCGCTGTTCGGTGGCCGGGCCGATGAAGCGCTGGAGCAGGTCCCGCGCCGTCGCCCCGTTCTCGCCGACGGCATCCCAGCGGGTTCCGTGACCGGCGACGCGCAGCACCTCCCGGGCGAGATTGCCGGGCAGGGCGTCGTCCTGGGTGTCCGCCCCCACCCCCGCGGCCGTCGAGTCGCCGAGCACCAGAAGCCGCACCGGGTCCGGGCCGGCCAGCGCGCCGGACCATGGCTCGGCGGCATCCGGCAGCCTCGGGATTATCCGCCGGGCCCGCCGCGCCTGCACGATCAGCACGGGGGAGAGCGGCACGGCGATGAGCCGACTCAGGATGTTCGGCCGCAGCGTCCGCGCCGGTGCGGTCCTGGGCCGCGCCGTCGCGTCCCGCACAGCTTCGTCCCGCACAGCTTCGTCCCGCACAGTCTCGTCCCGCACAGTCTCGTCCCGCTCTGTAGTCACCCGTCGATGCTATTCGCCCCACGCCCCCTCCACTTCCGACTCATCCGTCACTAACTGCTCGCTGGCGGGCCCCAGGCAGCAGTTAGTGACGGATGAGTTGAACGGGCCACTCCGCCCCGCCACCCCCCCCCGCGCGGTGTCGCCCCTTCCGGCGCCGGTCATCCGTCAC